>JACDGI010000847.1 GCA_013821665.1 Anaerolineae bacterium | reverse complement strand
CCCTAAGCCTCCCCCGCAAGCGATGGAGGGAACCAATCAACGGTTTAGTTTCGCAACATTTACTTCAAACTACTTCTGCGTCTCTGCGGTTCAATGGTTTTAAACCAGCGCATCCTCAACGACTTTGCCTTCCCACAGCGGCGGGATGTCCAAGCCCATCAGATGTGCCAATGTCACCGCCGTATCCAATATGCTGACAGGTGACTGAATTTGATAACCTTGTTTGATGGGTGAGCCGTTCAAGATCCAAGGGATCGTCATGTCTTCGGGCATGTCCGTGCCATGATCGGTTTTGTGTCCACCGTGATCCGCTTGCACATGGATAGTGTACTGGTTACGGATGCCCGCCGCTTCCAAGCGATCCAGCACAATGCCAACTGCCGAGTCGTTGGCTTCCACAGATGCTATTTGCTCCGGCGACATCCAGCCGTACATATGGCCGTTGATGTCGATGTCACCCATATAGAGAAAGCAGTAATCCGGCTTCTCGGTTGTCAAATAAGTGGCTGCCAGCTTGGCAATATCGGTATCATTGTCGAGACCGTAATCGGCATTGCGGCAGTAACTGACCTTCAGACTGCCGGGATTACCCAGATCACGCAGTTGCTCCCAGCTATAAAACATACAGGTATGTTTGCCGCCGAGCGCCGCCACATCAATCAAACTGGGGAAAGCCCGCGCCGACTCGCGGAATATATTATCCGCGCCCACGCCATGTTTGGAGGGCGGCACACTGCGGAACATCGAGTTATGGCAGGGCAGCGTCCAACTGGGCATCACGGTTTTCGCCGTCCATGAATAAGCACCGGTTTGCCACAATTGGTCGAGATTGGGTGTTTTCGCCTGTTGCAGCGCGTCGGGTCGGCAGCCATCCAGAAGAATTTGCAATATTTTGGTGGTCATAATCATCCTGTCGTAAAATTTGTTATGTTTGCTAAGATAGTCCCTGTAGATTAACATCCACAGGGGAACGCGTAAAGTCTGTGGACTCTTAACCCATTCATCGTCCGTAATAGTCATTGGCGGGACATCACCTATGCAGCAGGTTTGTATTTTTTGTGGCTCCTATCAAGGTTCAAAACCGATTTATATGGAATCGGCACATCAAATGGGTTTGGCACAGCGCGGACTCGGCTTGGTTTATGGCGGTGGACGTGTCGGCTTGATGGGCGCGGTGGCTGATGGCACGATAGCGGGCAATGGTACAGTCGTCGGTGTCATCCCGCAGTCCTTGGTGGATCGCGAATTGGCACACAAGGGATTAAGCGAGATCCATGTGGTGACATCTATGCACGAACGCAAAGCCATGATGGCCGAGATCGCCGACGCTTTTGTCGCCATGCCCGGTGGCTTCGGTACCTTGGACGAACTGTTTGAGATCATCACATGGGCGCAGTTGGGTTTTCATCACAAACCGATTGCACTGCTCAATATCGACGGTTACTTTAACCCCATGTTGGTGTTTATCGAGCATATGGCGGTCGAAGGCTTTATCAAACCCGCAGATCGCAGTGCGGTACTCGTCAGAAATGAGGTTGATACCCTGTTGGATGCGCTGTTGTCATACCAACCGCCGCAGCTCGAAAAATGGCTCAAAAAGCCCGAAGAACTATAAATATACCCAAGCCAGTATAATGGGTTCAATCATAAGAATGCAGGAGCAAAAACCTGATGTCTATTGAAGAATTGATGGGTGAATTACATAAGCTAAAGCGCGCCGATAAGCTCCGTGCAATACAAGCGCTGGCTCAAGATTTGGCGGTCGAAGAGGAGACTCTTGTCCCAAATGCTCATTATGAGGTTTGGTCGCCCTTTGATTCAGCCAGTACTGCAAACGCCTTATTGAATATGCTCAATAAATCTGAGCGCACTTTTTAGAACCCATCTTAAAATTATTCAGATCACCGGACGCGATATATCGTGTCCCTACATTAGGTTGTGAGTAGATTGGAATTTGATACCCAAGTACAGAAACATTTTGTAGGGACGGCATATATGCCGTCCGCTATTGTTAGCCATATTGAATATTCAGACAAGTTCTTATAGGAATTAACAAACTTTACTCCCATGCGCATTCACCGAGAAGGCTACTCGACACTCAGCAAACTTGCGGCGATTTTAGCGGTACTCTGTGGCTTGAGCTACTTGCTGCTGCCGCGTCGCGCGTTCGCTATCGTCGCTGGCGGATCAGCACTGATATTGGGATTTTTTACCCAATTTTTCCGCAATCCGATTCGCAGCACACCGACTATATCCTCAGCGGTTATCGCTCCGGCGGATGGTACGATTGTCGCCATCGAACCCGTTGACGAAACCGAATATTTTCATGACACACGCCTCAAAATCTCGATTTACATGTCGGCGCTCAACGTCCATGTCAACCGCGCACCCATCACCGGAAAAGTGGTCTACAACCGCTATCACCCCGGTCAATATTTGGTGGCCTTCCATCCCAAAGCCTCGGAGCTTAACGAACGTAATACGGTCGTGCTTGAACATGCCAGCGGACAGCAGGTTCTGGTGCGTCAGATTGCCGGATTAATGGCGCGCCGTATCCGCTACTTCCTCGATTTGGAGCAATCTGTGCAAGCCGGTGATGAACTCGGCTTCATCAAATTTGGTTCGCGCTGTGATGTGTTTCTGCCGCTCGATGCCCAAGTCAAAGTCTATCTCGATCAACGCGTGACCGGAGGCGAAACCTTGCTGGCAGAGCTGCCTGATTGATTATTACTCGCCTTCAGCCAAAACAAGCTGTATGAAAATGTCACTTGTTTGATATAAACTAAGTAGTGATGGTAGGAAGGAAGGATCGCGTCTGTAAAAGGATGCCAGAAGGTAATGCTGACCGCGCCCACCACGAAAACACGATCAGGCGTGGACATTACTCCTACTATCACCCTCGTTTTGTTTTTCCTTTTGAGAACTGATTCAAATTATTCGAAAATAGGGTGAGTGCAGGTAAAACAAAACAGGCAAACCCACCGGCTTGCCTGTTTGTGATTTATTATCTCATGCCTTGGTCTCTACCCCGGCATACATACCGCTGCGGCCTCATCACAGGCCGTACCATTACCATTTGGATCAAGGGCGAAATTACCCGCCGCCAGACACGCCGCCGCCTGTGAACAGGTCAGTTGTGTACAGGTGAAGGCCAACGACGGACACACCACCGCCGTCGTGTTCGTGACCGGTGTAGCCACGGTGTTAACAGGTGTTGTTACTGGCGGATTGACGATTAGTTGATGCGTTACAGGGTCATACCCTA
>JACDGI010000103.1:4463-15656 GCA_013821665.1 Anaerolineae bacterium | reverse complement strand
GCTCGGCTATGCTAAGAAAATATCATTTTATAGAAAGTAGTTATGATGGTTATGAAACTATCCGCCTTATTCGTTTTGTTATTGAGTATTCGCTTGTCGGCAGTTGAGGCACAGGCAACCAAACCGCCTTTGCCGCCGCATGATGTGATTACCGCCGAGAATGTGTCTGATATTGTTCCATTGATGCGGCTGGGACGCGGACGATTTTCTACACCAGTATATTGGACGAAAGATGGAAATAATTTTATTGTTGGCGGCACATTAGGTATATGGGTCTATGATGCCCAAAACCCCACGGCTGAACCACGATTATTCGATACCCATTCAACCAATATTGAGGAGCTTCATTTAAGTTCTGATGAAAAATTGGTTATTGTCAGTTTTTGTAACCATATGTCAGAGCAATATGTTTGCGGCGAGTCAGTGATTCAGTTTTGGGAAATCAAGACGGGGATCATGACTAATGAAATTAAAATAGATTCGCGAATTGGAAACATCACCCTCTCGGCTGACCAATCGAAACTCGCTTATATTGCTTCAGAACTCGACCTTTCTGCAACGTCCGATCAATATAAATATCCCAAATATATCGAGAAAATCTACCTCATGGATGCAGCATCGCATGAGGAACTGCCATTCGCCTATAAGGGCAAGGTTTCAAGATTAATTCCTAGCGTCAAGCCAGATGAGATTTTGGAAATGGCTAAGACTGAGGATGGCGTGCTGCAATTATGGAACTTGATGACGGGAAAACACATCGCTGATTTAGGTGATTTTAAGGGTGATATTCGTTATGCCATTTTGGATATAAGTCCTGACGGTAAAGTCATGGCTGCCAGCGAAGGAGACGGTACAAATGTGCGCGTTTGGGATATAGAAACCGGTCAAGCCCTCGGCAATATTCAATGGACGGCTCCAACCAATAATGATATTCCGGTTAGTGTTAACGCCTTCGCTTTTAGTCAGGATGGTTCAAAACTGGCAATCAGTGAGGATCTGGATAGGGTTGAAATCTGGTCGATGTCAAACTTCAAGCCTGAGAAGGCATTCACCAAGGATTATTCATGGAGGCCGAGTATTGATTGGTCGCCTAATAATCAGCAGATGATTACAGCAGATGATTACAGTCTGCACTTATGGGATATAGATGGCGGTGCTTTACGATTGGTACTGGATGAAGGTCACCGCCAAGAACCTACCAGTGTTGCATTTAGCCCGGATGGGATTCATCTGGTTTCGGGCGGTGGCTCGGTTATTTTATGGGATATTCAATCGGGTAAAGAACTTCGGATATTTCAATCGCCAACGGGCGGCGGCTACACAAGTGCCATTGCCTATAGCCCTGATGGGCAGTTGATAACGGCAACGGGCGAATTTACTCCGGGAGATGGTGAGGATGGTGGGTGCGAATGTGATGTCAGTGTATTGAATATGTGGAATGCCGTAACTGGTGATTTAGCAGGACGTATATTTGGATGGGGTGGACAGGGTGGCAATGAACTTGGAGAGGCGGCCTTCAGTCCTGATGGCAAGTATATCACCATTGCCAATCCACCGACTGTTTGGAGTACCGAGCACATTCTTAAGTCAGACCATGTGGATGTTGATAAAGGGGAAGAAATCCATAAGCTATTTGTCGATTATGAGCAAGGTAAGAAGGTGGACTATTCAGTGGATGGTAAGACCGTCGCGATTAGCAATACGAACGGAGCCATTCAGTTTTGGGATGCGACCACAGGTATCAAACAAAAATCACTTAACTTAGGGAATGGCTCGATTTGGGATATAGCCTACAGTCCGGACGGACGATTGTTCGCGGCATCAACCAGTCACATAAAAACACCGGAGGCAAGTGAGACCCCACCTGAATACGATAATCACATTGTCAAAATATGGAATGTGAAAACAGATCAAGTGGTAATGGAGTTGAATGGGCAACTACAAGCTATTAGTGCCATTGCCTTTAGTCCCGATGGGAAGCTGCTGGTTTCGGGTAGTGATGATGGCAGCACCCGGATATGGGATGTAGCGACTGGAAAACAGGTTGGATTATTGCAAGTAAACGATCAGGTTATATGGGATGTGGCCTTTAGCCCTGACGTAAAATTAATCGCGACTGCCAGCCGTGATGGCACGGTGCGGTTATGGGGTGTGCCGACGAATTAATTCATGGAGGTGAAAGCATAGGTTTCTTTCGATTTGTCCAATCGAAACTTTCTCGTAAGTGCTGCGTACTCTGAGATAGCGAGAAGCTATTTAGGGGGAATGTCATGAAAGCAATTGTTTACACACAATATGGATCACCGGATGTGCTGCATCTTGAAGAGGTCGAAAAGCCGGCACCGAAGGACAATGAGGTGCTGGTGAAGGTTCACGCGGCATCTGCAAATCCGGCAGACTGGCATACGATGAGGGGCGCACCTTTTTTGGCGCGTTTGGTCAATGGCCTTTTCAAACCGAAACATCCGAGACTTGGTGCTGATCTGGCGGGGCGCGTGGAAGCGGTGGGTAAAAACGTCACCCGGTTTAAAGTCGGTGATGATGTATTCGGCTGCATGTCCCTCGGTGGGATGAGCAGTTTTGCCGAGTATGCGTGTATCCATGAAGATGAATTGGCATTGAAACCAGCCAGTATGACATACGAGCAAGCCGCATCCGTGACTTTAGCGGCACTTACGGCGTTGCAGGGACTTCGCAATGAAGGACAGATTCGGTCAGGGCAAAAGGTTTTGATTAATGGGGCATCCGGCGGGGTCGGTACATTTGCGGTGCAGATTGCCAAAGCCCTCGGAACGGAAGTCACAGGCGTATGCAGCACGCGGAATTTGGACATGGTGCGCTCGATTGGCGCTGACCATGTTATCGATTACACGCGCGAAGATTTCACCAACAACGGGCAGCAGTATGACCTGATTTATTGTGCTGTGGGCAACCGTACCATTACAGAGTACAAGCGAGCGCTAAAACCACAGGGGATTTGTGTCATTGCGGGATTCACTAACCTGCGGCTGTTGTTCGAACACATGATCCTTGGGCCACGCAGATCGAAGGCCGGTGGTCAGCGCGTCGGATTGATGGCAACGATGAAAACAACCCGAAAGGATCTGGTTTTCATGCAGGAGCTGCTTGAAGCTGGCAAAGTAAAACCGGTTATCGACAAATGTTACCCGTTAAGTGAGACGGCTGAAGCCATCCGCTATCTCGAAACTGGACGTGCGCGGGGCAAGGTCGTTATCGCTGTAGGGCAATAAAAACCTGTTACCATAAGTCCATCGCTTCTTGCCTACGTCTAACCAAAGGAAACTGATGAAAGCAATTGTGTGGACAACATATGGCCCAGCGGATGGTCTCCATCTCAAAGAGTTACCCAAACCTAGTCCCAAGGACAATGAAGTTCTGATCAAAATCCATGCCGCCAGTGTAACCGCCGGAGATTGTGAGGTTCGCACTTTAAAACTTCCATTTATGCTCGGCATTCCTTTGCGACTGTGGTTCGGTATCCGCAATCCGGGCGAAAAAATACTGGGGCAGGAGTTGGCCGGGGAAATTGAAGCAGTCGGCAAAGATGTCAAACGATTTAAAGTAGGCGACGCTATCTTTGGGACTCCCGGCTTTAGTTTTGGGGCGTATGCCGAGTACAAATGTCTAGCTGAAACAGCCGTCATCGCTATCAAACTGGCCAATATGACTTATGAAGAAGCGGCTGGTATCACGATTGGTGGACAAGAAGCCTTGCATTTTATGCGACAGGCCGATATCCAGCCCGGACAAAAGGTTCTGATTAATGCCGCAGGGGGCAGTATTGGTACTTTTGCGTTACAGCTTGCCAAATACTTTGGGGCGGAAGTAACGGCTGTGGATCGGACGGAAAAATTGGATACGATGCGCTCGATAGGTGCGGATCATGTCATTGATTACATGCGCGAGGATTTCACCAAAGGTGGTGAAACTTACGACATTATTTATGATGTGATTGGCAAGAGTTCGTTTGCCGGTTGTATCAAGTCGCTCAAGCCAAACGGGCGCTATCTGTTGGGTAACGCGGGATTACCGCAGATGCTTCAAGGGCGATGGGCTTCAATGACCAGTGACAAGAAAGTGATCATGGGGACTGCCAATCTCAATGTTAAAGATCTCGACTTCCTCAAAGGGTTAGTTGAGCAGGGGAAGATTAAAACGGTCATTGATAGAAGCTATCCGTTGGAACAGGTTGCGGATGCTCACCGCTATGTCGAAAGTGGTCAGAAAAAGGGGAATGTCATTATCACGGTGTGAAGAGGAGTTTTTACAATTCATATAGTACACTCAATTTTGGTGCTTAAGCGCAAACGAGAGTAGTATGCCTGCTAAAGATTATTATCATGATTCAGTCGTCAATGGACTAATTAAAGATGGCTGGACAATCACAAACGAACAGTTTCCTATCAGAGTTGCAGAACGTCGTTTTTGGATTGATATTCGGGCAACAAAATCGAATGGTGAAACGATTATTCTTGTAGAAGTAAAGCGTTTTTATCCCGGACAATCAATGGTTGAAGCGCTGGAAAATGCGTTAGGACAATACATGCTTTACGTGGCGGCTTTAAAGTATGTAGAAGAAAATGCGCAACTCATACTTGCTATTCCTTTGTTGGCATATAATGGGATATTTAGTGAACCGATTGGCGAGGTTATTCGCCAGACATTCAACTTAAAATTAGCTGTTTTTGATCCAGAAACAGAGGAAATAATACAATGGATTCTCTAAAAACGACTGTGAAAAACGCGGTGAAGGGATATGCTGTTAAAGGACTCAACAGCGACGCGTATTTGACCATTAGCCCCGATGAAAATCTTTTGACGGTTGTGGATATTGCTCACATTCATGGTCAACGGTTAGTAGCAACAAGCCTCATCGTTCGTATTGTAAACGACCAAGTTATTGTCGAGCATGACGATAACAACAAGCCCCTCGTGGACGCGTTGGTGCAAATGGGTGTGCCACGCAGCCAAATAATACTTGCTTATCTCGGAGAGGTTATTCCTGAAGTTGCTTAATCTGTAGGAGGTTGCCAGTGTGACAACCCCTACAGTAGATGTAATTTATTCGGCGAGTCCAGCGGTGATCTCGTCGATTTTCTTCATGACATCGTCGGTCAACTGCGGGACGATCTTAATCGCTTCCATATTCTCAGTGACCTGCTCGACCTTGGACGCGCCGGTGATGACGGTGCTGACGTGCGGGTTCTTGAGACACCATGCCAGCGACATCCGTGACATGCTGGTGCCAAGATCATCCGCAACCTTGCCCAACTGATGTACAGCTTCCAGGCGGGCTTGACCCCACTCACCCGTAAGTATTTCTTTGAGCCACTCGTAGCCGGGGAGATTAGCACGCGAGTCAGCCGGAACACCATTGTTGTATTTGCCGGTCAGCAAGCCGGAGGCCAGTGGCGACCAGATGGTGGTGCCGAGGCCAACGGTGTCGGGGTTATACAGCGGCGCATATTCCTGCTCGACGCGGGCGCGGTGGAAAATGTGATACTGTGGTTGATCCATTGTCGGCGGAATCAAGTTAAATTCGCGGGCGACATCATAAGCCTTCTGAATGTCTTCACCTGACCATTCGGATGTGCCCCAATAGAAAACCTTGCCGCGTAAAATCAACTCGGTCATGCCGCGCACAATTTCTTCCATCGGCACTTCGGGATCAGGACGATGGCAGAAGTACAGGTCGAGGTATTCGCAACCCATGCGCTCGATGGCTTGGTCACAGGCTTCGATGACGTGCTTGCGGCTGAGTCCCATTTGCGTCGGCTTGGGGTTTTCTTTCGAACCCCACATGACTTTGCTGGAGATGATGTAGCTGTCGCGTTCCCAATTGAGCTTCTTGAGCGCTGCACCCATCACCAATTCGGATTTGCCTTTATTGTAAACTTCGGCGTTGTCGAAGAAGTTGACACCTGCATCGTAGGCCGCAGCCATACAAGCGACACCCAGATCAATATCCACTTGATTGCCGAATGTGACCCACGAACCAAACGATAATTCACTGACTTTAAGACCGGATTTCCCTAAACGACGGTATTCCATAATCGTCTCCTATCATTTTTTACAATATATTTCCCTAAGGACTATAGCAGACATGGATGAGTCCATCGAGACTATTTGGTATGGAAAGGTCTCATGGAGACTGTCTTTAGTCGATAGTCGGTAGTTTTTAGGTGAATACGTAGAGAAAATACAAAATGCGGATTTAACCACCGAGGCACTGAGAACTCAGAGAGTAGAAGATTGTTTAAATCGGGTTTAAGAATAAGTTGCAAGATTGGGTGAGAGGTCGCACAATTATATCCATTCAGGAAGAGGCAACAGCACATGCGAGAGCTGCCACCCATCAAACAGCACAATAATCATAAACCACCCTATTCAATCACGTTACAATTGAATGATATTCACGATTTGTTTGCGCTGCCACGCCATAATCCGTTCAGAGAGGATTATTTACCAGTATCTGGCATTGACCAACTCGCGCTGCGACTGCGCAAAGCACGTTTGGAAAATGGTCTGAATGTGACGTTTTTGCTGCCAGTGCCGGTCGAGCAAGAGCCTGATTTGCATGCCGACGTTCAGGCGGCCATTACGCGCTACTGCAAAACTCGCCTCGATAATCTGTTATTTGAGTTGAAGGCGCGGCAGCTTACTGTCATTCGCAGTCTGGAAGTCGGTCTTATTATTCTGGGTGCAACGTTAGGGTTGGCTGCGGCGATCTCACGCAGCGAAGGCATCGTCGAATGGCTGCGAACACTGCTCGCGAACGCCATAAGCATTTTTGGCTCGGTGGCGTTGTGGTCACCTGCCGATGCCTTTTTGTTTGGCATCCGCCCACTGTATAACGATCTCCACACTTACCATGCCATTCGAGATATGACCTTCGACATTCAATACGAACAGCTTGATTCAAACCCGCTCGTCGCCAGCACATCTATTGGAAAGGTAACTGCATGAATTTTCACTTTACCCAACTGAACAGCACCTACAGTATTGTTGCCCGCGATCCACAAACCGGACAATTCGGTGTGGCTGTGCAAACCCATCAGATGAGCGTCGGTAATGGTGTGCCGTGGCTCATGCCGGGTGTTGGCGCGGTGGCGACGCAATCCTTGACCAACGTGAGTTTTGGGCCGATGGCACTGCGGATGCTGCGGGAAGGTGTACCCGCCGAACATGTTATTTGGGCGCTGGTGGCATCCGACGAAGGGGAAAATAGGCGACAGGTAGCCGTCGTGGATGCCAAAGGGCAAGCGGCTGCTCATACGGGCAAAGGTTGTATCGCTGAGGCGGGACATTACGTGGGTGATGGCTACAGCGTACAGGCCAATATGATGACCCGCACAACGGTGGTAAAGGCAATGGCGACTGCCTATGAATTGGCAGAAGGTGATCTGGCGCAGCGCATGTTGGCGGCCTTAGAGTCAGCACAGGCTGAAGATGGAGACATTCGCGGGATGCAGTCGTCGGCGCTGGTGGTTGTGCCCGCTGATATTCATGAGCCGGAGTGGAAGAAAGATTACAGTCTGCGCGTAGATGAGCACGAAAATCCGGTTATGGAATTGGCACGGCTGGTCAGAAACCGACGCGCCCAAATTATCGACCAGCAAGGCAGTGATCTGTTGGCAGCCGGACAGCGTGCCGAGGCACTCGCTCTGTGGGCAGAAGCCCGCATCCTCGCGCCGGAGCAGGAAGAGTTGGCATTCTGGCAAGCCGTGACGCTGGCGGATAAGACCGGTGATATTGATACGGCTGCTAGCATCCTCAAGCCCATGCTGGCGGCAGAAGTACGCCGCGAAGAATGGATTGAACTCATCCGGCGGCTGGCAAACTGCGGTCTAATCGAACGACAAGGCGCGGATGCCGAACTCATTGCCGCTGTACGGTAATCGATTTGTTTGATTAGCTGTCTCAATTACCCCTGTTATGGCGTTGTTCATCTCCTACAACGCCAAATTGAGTATGTATTAACTTCGCTTTTCACCCGCTGCACAACTATTTAAGAAATAGTAAGCCCTTCTATTACAGCGTTGTAACGGTTTTACAACAAAGCGAAAGTGAATGAAACCTTAATTCTCATAAGAGTGCTTATTCTTTATCATGGAATCATATATGCAACACATGCTGCCACCGTGTAGCTTATTGATCTGAATATACAACTCAAAATCAACAATAAGGAACGATCACATATGGCGACAACCGCGTCACCTTCGCTGAATACTGGCAACCCGACATCATTTCGGAAAATATGGCTGACTTTAACTGAGCCGTCGTCGGCTGTCCAAGGCGAAAATCGCCGTAAGGCCACCACTTTAGCGGCGCTGCTACTGGTGTTCTTACCATTGGCGGTGCTGGTTATTCTGGTTAACCCCATTACCAGCATTATATCCGGCGTTCCATCCAATTTTTCGATACCCGGTTTGGTCGGTGTCGTCTTCATTTTCGTGGCCTATATGCTCAGCCGCAGTCGCTACCACGAAGTTGCAGCCTATCTGACAGTTGCGATACCCATACTGGCTGTTCTGGGTACGGCTATGACCAGCGCAACGCCTGCCAGCGCCAGCTCATTGGTCTATGCGATTTTAAGCATTACCTTGAGCAGCTTGCAGTTGGATGCTCGCGGTACGGTTATTGCAGGTGTGGGTACGGTGCTGGTGATTTTGTTTGCCCACTCGCGCCCCGGTGGCACTCAGGAAAATATTTCGACCATACTCATGTATGTTGTGGTCACAACCAGCATCATGGCAGTGGTCAGTTCAATCAAAGATGGCTACATGAAATCGCTGGAAACAGCGCGGGTTCAGTTACAAGATCAGATCGTGGTGATTGACCAAGCGCGTGAACGTGCGGAACGTTCCGACCAAGTCAAGTCAGCCTTTTTGGCAAGCATGTCCCACGAACTACGCACCCCGCTAAACGCCGTCATTAACTTCACACGTTTCGTCATCGATGGTGATACTGGCCCTGTCAATGAACAGCAAACGGAACTACTGACCGAAGTGGTGGGCAGCGCCAAGCATCTGTTGAACCTCATTAACGATGTGCTGGATATGTCGAAGATCGAAGCCGGTTCGCTCAACCTGTTTATTGAAGATGACGTTGACCTGAAATCGATTGTCAACAGCGTGGTTAAAACTGGACGCGGTTTATTGGCGGGCAAAACGACCGAACTGCAAACCGAAATTGAAGATAATCTACCCCTGATCCGTGCGGATAGACAGCGTATTATGCAAATTTTGCTGAATGTCATATCCAACGCTTGCAAGTTTACCGATGAAGGCCAGATACGAGTCAAGGTCACTCAAAAGGATGGCGAAGTCCTGATTACCATGACCGACACCGGCCCCGGCATTGCGCCCGAAGATCAAGCGATGGTCTTTGAAGCCTTTAAGCAAACCAAGACCGGTTTGCGTCAAGGCGGTGGCACCGGCCTCGGTATGCCAATTGCTCGGAGCCTGACGGAAGCCCACGGCGGACGCATGTGGTTAGAGAGTGAATTCGGGAAGGGCGCGACCTTTTATGTAGCGCTGCCTGTTAAATCTGAGACTTTAGTGCCGATGACGGCATAGGGAGAACTTAACAATGTCAACAACGGAACCCGTAATATTGTATGTAGAGGACGATCCACAAAGCCGTAAGCTCATGAGTATGCTGCTTAAAGGCCGGATGAAGCTGCCTAATGTGACTATTCTGGAAGACAGCGAAAACATTGTCGCCAATGTGGAAGCGCTTAATCCGAAACCGGATGTCATTTTGCTGGACATTCATATGAAGCCTTTTAACGGCTTTGAAATGCTGACCATGCTGCGCGAAATTGAAGTGCTGAATGGCACACCGATTGTCGCTTTGACAGCCAGCGTTATGAACGAAGAAGTACAGAAGTTGAGAAGCATTGGTTTCAACGGCTGCCTTTCCAAACCGATTGACTTGGAAACCTTTCCAGATACGTTAGAACGCATACTGGATGGCGAAACCATCTGGCGCATATTCAACTAGATACTAGGACAAGATCGATGATTCTCAAAGAAAAACGTATCTTCATCGTTGAAGACAACATGCAAAATCGTCTGGTGTTCCAGATGTCCCTGATACGACATGGTGCCTCGGTTGATTTTGAACGCTGGGGGCGTGACACTCTCTATCATCTGCAAAGCCTTTCGCGTGTAGACTTAATTGTATTGGATTTGATGCTGGCAGAAGGCGTTACCGGTTTTGATCTTTATGATCAAATTCGGGCGATACCGAAATATGCTGCGGTACCGATTATCGCCGTATCAGCGATGGACCCCTCAATTGCTATTCCGAAGTTGAGGAAGCAAGGCTTTTCAGGATTTATCGCCAAGCCCATTGATAATGTTCAGTTTCCGAAGCAGCTTGCTTCACTTATCGCCGGAGAAGCCGTTTGGTCGGTGGGCGAACGCACGGCATAACGTTTGGATGCGTGATCGCCTGATTGATATGATTAGTAATGAACGATGGAGAATACAATGAGTCAACAACACGCTCTCGTTATCGATGACAATGCCCAAAACCGTAAAGTTCTGGTGCAGCTTCTTTCAAAACAAGGGATTGATGCCACCGAGGTTCCCGATTCACGCAAGTTGAGCAACAGCCTGCCGACAATGGGGCCGGTAGATGTGGTGTTTCTGGATTTGGAGATGCCCGGTTTAGATGGCTACGATGTCAAGAATTTGCTGCGGGCACATCTTGGCGCGACACCCATTATTGCCTACACCGTACACGTCAGCGAAATCAATGCTGTCAAGAAGCAGGGTTTTGACGGTTTCATCGGCAAGCCCGTCGATCACACACGCTTCCCTGAACAACTCGAACGCATTTTAAGCGGTCAACAAGTTTGGGAACGTGCGTAGGTCTAAGCAGTAGCTGAGTTAAACGTAAAAGGACACACTTGTAGGTGCGTCCTTTTGATTCCATCTGTTGAACCCTTCATCCCAACTCTTCTCCCTTGAGTTTGGGGGAGAAGGGCTTTATACACCCGCATTTCTCGTCACGACTTGATTGCGTCCGGCGCGGCCAAGCCGATCACGGTAAGCTGGAATTTCGATCATGGGCGGGCGCTGCTGGTCGCTGATGTCCACGATGTCCAGCGCGAAGCGATCCGGTTCATGAACAATCAGCTTCATGGTGCGGTTGGCTTTATCC
>JACDGI010000103.1:0-4453 GCA_013821665.1 Anaerolineae bacterium | reverse complement strand
CCACAAACACCTGCAAAATGGCAAACGACATTTTACTGAGATCGACTAGCGGTTGGTTGTAGTGGATACGCAGTTCGAGATCCGTTTGGGCCATGGCTTCCAAACCGAAGCGGTCGAGAATGTCGATGAGCAGGGCGGTTTCTACGCCGTAGCCGCTAAAGAATGGCACCTGTTCGAGCGCAGTGCGCCGTCCGGCATATTCACCGGATAAGGGTTGTACCACGCCGGAAAGTTCGGGATAAAACAGATTGAGCAGCGGCCTTGCCACGAGTTCGGTCACGCGTCCACCACCAAAACTTTCCACCTTTTCGCCCACTTTAATCGGACGGCGGTAAAAGCCTTTGACGTATTGGATTTGCGGTTGGCGCAGCAGCGGGCCAAGCAATCCGTAGACGAATAACGGGTCAATATTGGTGATGTCGGTATCGACCCACACAATAATATCGCCTTTGAGGACATGCAAACTCTTCCACAGGGCTTCGCCTTTACCACGATAGCTGCCCACTTCCGGCAAGATGTCAGGATGCTTGAAAACCGGAATACCAAACGACTCGGCAATCTCAACCGTGCGATCCGTTGAATTGCTGTCGATCAGCACAATCTCATCCACCAGCGGCACGTCATCCATGAGCGCTTTTTTCAGCACTTCGATTACTTTACCAATGGTTTCTTCTTCGTTGAGCGCCGGTAAGCCAACACTGATGGTTACACCTTGCGCTTGCTTGAGTGCCAATAAGGCTCTGACATCCGCAAATTCGCTGTGATGAAATGTGGTTTCCGCGAACCAGCGATCCACTTTGGTCGAGAGCGATTCTTCGACCACCAGCGGCCAACGTGGCGCGTGGAAAACCAGCGCTTCGGGATGCAAGGCGCGTACCAGCACCAGCGATCCTTTGGTATGCGAGTCCACTTGTTTGATGAACTCACTGGTTGCTGGGCTGAACTTGTTCGAACTGGCACCCATGACGACCATTTTGTGGCTGCTGGCCTCGCGCACGATCCCTTCCAAGAAACCGGTGGTGGCGGTTACGGTGCGGCTGATGCGCGGATCAGCCAACGTCAGCGGGCGTAAATTCGTGACCTGCTTGGGGTCTGCGGCATGAAACAGCGTAATCGGCTCGCCATCCGCCAGCGCTTTGGACACATGTAAACCCAATGAGGCATTGGGGCCACCGCGCAGGGACAGCAGCACAGGCCCTTTTTGTGCCCACGGTTTGCCATGTATCAGCACCACATCACAGGGCGCATATTGCAAAATGTCATCGGTAGAGGTGTTGGCGGTTAAGTCTTCTATGCCGTTCCACTGCACCAATAACAGATCAATATGTGCTTGGCCGATGTCGTTCATCAAGCGCGACATGGGGCTGTAATCCACCAAAACGGCTGTTGCATGAGGGGCCGGTGTACCGTCATCGGCACTGAGGCTATCGAGCGCGTCACGCCATTCGCGGGCGATGTTTGCCCCTTCGCTCAGGGATTTTTCTTGGGCAACGGTGACAAGGCCGCGCACCTCGATTTCACCGGCAGGTTGTACCATCTGCCATGCGAGTTTGACCCAATCTTTAAGATCGGAAAAATCGGATAGGGCGAGTAAGACACGGTAAGGTTTGGATTGCATAAATCACCTTTCAAGCAAAGGGACTAACGAGCGGCGAATGATGGTTTCCCATCGGTATTGTTGACGAACACGCACACGCAGATGGAAGGATGACGACGCGTTTAAAGTCGCAGCGATTTTCTGGGCGATTTGGGATGGCGAGTCGTGTTGAGGATCAAAGTAAGTTACATCCTCGCCACCGGACTGTCGCAGCGGCGGCAGATCCGAACAAAAGACAGGGATGCCACTGAGTCCCGCTTCGAGTATGGGGATGCCAAAGCCTTCCTGCGTGCTGGGGAAAAGCAGCGCATCCGCCAATTGGTAGCAATCCGCCAGCGTATCGTCATCCACCAGCAGGGGCGTGCGTGCCTCTGGACCCTCGCAGTACAGAAAATGGGCAGCCGCTTCCAAATGCAGTTGTGTTCGTATGTCCAGCAGGTTGTCCAGATACGACTTATTGGTGGGATTATGCGGGCCGGGCGGGCCGGTAATAATCAGGCGAAAATCCGCGCCGGATTGCTGCCGCAGCGTTGCCAGCACTTGCAGCGCCATCTCGATATTTTTGCGGCGGGTGAGCCTTGCCGGTAGCAGGAGTATACCATCCGCGTCCATCAGATTTAATTTTTGGACGAGGCGCTTCGTGGTTTCCGTCCAGCGTAGGAATTGTGCCGGATCGATGCCTCCGGTAATGACGGTCACTTGATCGGCAGGAACGCCTAGCAGCTTAGATAACTCTTGTTGGCGCATGGCGGATACCGTCACGTAATCGGCGTTCGGCCACACCTGCCGCAGCTTATCCCACGGGTCGCCGTCATGAAGCTCGGCTTGGTACTGTATATTCGTCCACGCCAGATCATGACAATAAGCCACCACATGCAGCGATGTATCGGCGGCGTATTGGGCTAAGGCTGCGGTCAGCGCCAAATTTTTGTGCAGCGTCGGGATGTTATGGGCGATGCACACATCGACATCCGCCAGCGTGTTTTTCAAGGCGGCAGTACAGCGTGCCACCAGATCATGATAAGCCGCTGTGATTTGCCCTTTGGCGAGTTCGGCTTGCACGCGTAGCACATCGGCGTTGGATGAACTGAAAATCGGCTCAATAATGCTTTCAATTTGCGGATGAAACGTCGCACCGTCACCACTGATGACACGCACCCCAAAACCGCAGTCCAACAAGGCGCGTGCTTGGTGGGCGATAGTGATTTCAACACCGCCAATACCGGGTGGGCTGGCATAGTGCATAATGGCTATTTGCTTCAATTGCCACCTTTAATGTTTAGTGAAATATTGTGGTGAATGTAACCTTACATAGGTTGCTTCCTAAACGCAACAGCCACTTGGGCGATTTTTCGCCTGAGTAAGCGAGGTAAGGATAAGGGCTAATGCACGCTGATGCCTGTTTGCAGGGTGATGAAATCGCTGGTCGCGCTGATCGGGACTCGTTGATTAGTCGCGGCATCATACAGGCCGACGATCAAGTTGGCTGTAGCAGGAGCAGCATCGGCATGGAATGTAACCGTGTGTTCATCGAGGATATATTCGCCTGTGCGCCAGCCGGTCGTCGGACGTGCGCCATTGGCTGGCAGCGAGTCACTCTGCGCCAGCACCTGCCCATCAGTGCTGATGAGTTGGGCGAACACGGTGTAGCTGGTGGTAGTGGCTTTGTCGGCTTTCCAAACCAGCGATAAGGTAAAAGGCTGCGTGCGGTCAGTCATATCGCCTGTGACAGAATAGCCGACTAGTGTGCCGATAGTTGGAACTTTGATGTTGGTGGTTGTATCCACTTTAGGCGCATCATAGATCGCCGGAATCGCTTCGATAGTGATGCTGCCGATAATCGTCCCATCAGGTAGCTGTATTTTAGCCATGCCTGATTCGGCATCCAACGGGATTTGTACCTGCCGCCAATCGAGCGTAATCATATCTCGCTTAACATCATCCGGTGCGTTAATCGCCACCTGCCATTTGCCATCGGTTGATGCGAGTTGCAAATCTGGTAGCTTATCTTTACCCGACCAGAGCAGCGCCAAATCCAGCTTATCGCCGTTATGATAGGTTCCGCCGCTGAGGTTATGTGCGATGAGTTTGAGGTCGCTGGATACCAGTAGATCACTTTTTACAGGCAAATCGGTTGTACGGTTGACCGCATCCCAATCGGAACCCGATGTTCGCGTGAATGGCAGTTTTAAATCAGGGTGTATCTGATTGTCGGCAGTCGTCAGGTTATAGCCGGAAGGCTGCGCTTGTTCATCGTACAGGCGGACATGCAAACTGTAATCACCAGTCGGTGCGCCATAGGGCAGACGCAGCAAAGCGTAAGCAGTCAACGTTGAACCAACGGGTAGCTGCGAACTGAGGCGCTGCACACGGTCGGCAAAGATGACATCGGTATGAGCGATTTCCGAACCAAAGCCATTCTGGATACTTACAGCCGCTTTGAGATCAACATCGGTTGGCTGCGTCAGTGTGATTTGAATGGGAACACATATTGCTCGGTCAGCCGGAGCAGGTGCTATCTCACCGATGGCTGTCACCTTCGCCATACTCAATGTGGCATCAAACGGTTTGAGCATCGGCGCATGCAGCGTTGGCGCATGAAACAGCAAGTTTGTCATGCCATAAGCATCAAAACGTTCTGGTTCGTTGACTGTGCCATCACCCAGCAAACAGCCCATCATGCCGCGATAATCTGCCCGCTGCGTGTACCAGATATTCAGCGCCACATCACCCGATTTAGGCAGGAGCGGCAAAACGCTGTCGAGGTCTGCGCCTTCCGGTAACGTGATGCGCTTAGCCTTTACACCGAGGCGATCCCAATAATAGGCCAACTCGTAACGGTCGGCATACGACCAC
>JACDGI010000846.1 GCA_013821665.1 Anaerolineae bacterium | reverse complement strand
TCAAGGACCGTCCGGTGCGAGTGTCACCATTATTTTGCCGACTGGAACTGTGGCAGGTACCTACACCCCTAAATCCTATGCGGATGCTTACGATAGTACGGCTAATAAAATCACTGGCATTGGCGCGAGTTTCAGCATTCTCAACAAAGCCAACGGTACGGATGCCTACACGACAATCAGTGAAGGCACACTGACTTTACAATCGGTCGATCCGATGACCGGCAGCATCCAATTCAAAGCGTCCCTTGATGGTGGTGGTGAGGTTGAGGTGCAAGCGACTTTCTATCAACTCACACCGGTATAAATCTAGTAATTCTACAACTTCACTTTAGAAAGATGAACTGGAAGAAGAATTTTGAAGTTTTAAAGAGAGATAAGCCGAAGTGTTAACGGTGACTTAGACTTGGTTTTTGCAGGCAACAATAGCGTCTTCTAAGCTGTCTCTTTCAGAATTGGCATAGTCGGGATCGTCGCGCAGTTTAACAAGCGATGAATAGAGTCGTGGGTCAGCCAAGGATATAGCCGCCTCAAAAATAAGGATTCCGGCGTTACCTGCTTCTAAATGTTGCACAATTACCTCGAAGGCTCGCTCGTCGTGCCTTTTAGCAAGCCCCAATAGCGCTTCACCGGGCGCATCACTATCATCATCGGGATCAGAGACACGCTTGAAAAGCGCTGCTCGAATTTGTGGAGTGTCCACATCAATTTGAGTGCCAAGCGCAAAGGCAGCCCAATCTCGAACATCAGGATCTTCATCAGATGACAATTCTATCAAAGCCTGAATAGCTAATGGGTCTTCTTCACAACATAATCCGGATGCAACCCCAAAACGCACCTCTGGATCGGGATGATTTTTAAGTTTCAGTAATGGCTTAACTTTTCGTGGTTCAGGTGATATATGTCCTAAGCCCACTCCCACTGAATTTAAGACACGATTATCTTGCTCTGTATCAATAAGATTGAAGAAAATGTCAAGTGTTTCATCGAGATAACTGCGTGTAGGCAAGCCGAGCTGCGCCAAAATATCCACGCCAACCATCCGTTTAAGCGGATCATGGCTCTCACACAATGTTTTGGCAGCTTCAAATACTTCACGGGTTGCACGATAGCGTAGTGCCCAGATGGCATCCCAACTTGGAGCATCTCCCTCATCATCTCTTGATGTCAGTGCAAGCTGGATAAGTTCATCTGTCGATTTTTGTTTGAGTTGTACTCGAAGATCATCCGAGTTTTTATTGCTATCTGGAATCACAGCCACCTCTGCTTTTACTTCGCGAGAGCATATTGGAAAATGCTAGTGTGCCAATATGGAATTAGGCGGGCTGTTTGCCCAACTCGGCGATTTGTTTGTCCAGTTCTTTGACGATGTGCTGCATACCGAGCGCTTCGAAAATGGCGCGTGCTTGCTGGAAGAAATCAGCCGCTTTACCTATTTCGCCGCGCAAGCCGTAATCCGTCGCTAAATCTGCCAGCCCATAGCCTTCGCCACGTTTATCGTCCATTTGCCGTGCTAGCGCCAAGCCGCGTTCGTGCTGCTGGATAGCCGCGTCGATTTGCCCTTGGTCTCGGTAAGCATCACCTAAGCGCCCAAGATTAATAGCCTCACCGCGTTTATCGGCTGTTTCGCGGGCGATGGTCAAGGCTTGTTCAAGATACTCGGCGGCACGGGCATATTGTTTCAGCCCACGATACGCATCACCCAAGCGTCCTAAATTGATACCGCCGCCGCGCTTGTCACCGGTTTCATTGGCAATGGCTAAGGCTTGTTCATAGGTACGGATGGCATCTTGCAGGTTGTTTTCCTCGCGGTAAATATCACCGATATTGCCGAGGTTGATCGACTCGCCGCGCACATCGCCGCGCGCCCGCGCAATGGTCAAGGCCTGTTGCAAATGGTCGATAGCCTTGTCCGATTTTCCGACCAAACGGTAAGCGATGCCGAGGTTGGCGAGGTTAATACCTTCGCTGCGCTGGTTGCCGACTTGCCGCGCGATGGTGAGGGCTTCTTCCAGATGCTCAATGGCGGGCTGCGCTTGCCCTGCCAGACGGTGAGCGATACCGATGCGTCCTAAGGTAATGCCTTCGCCCGTTTTATCACCGAGATCACGGTAAATCTTGAGTGCCAGTCGATAATATTTCATACCTTGCTTGATCAAGCTCAAGTCACGGTAAGCGCTGCCCAAGCTGCCCAGATAATAAGCCTGATTGCTATGATCTTTGAGCATTTCACTGGCGCTGGCGGCTTGCTCCAATAAGGTGGTGGCGATGTTGCCGTAACCCTGCAAATGCAGGAAGCCCTCGGAGGTATCACTGTCAAAATTCCGGTAAAGCCAATTGGCAAACTGTTGGACATCGCTAAAGCGTTCGGCGCTCATCGCCCAACTGCTGGCACCGATAAAGTTATCCAGTTCGGTTCGCAGGGCAGCGAAATTCTCCGGCTTGGGTTCGTGGTAACGTTTGAGGTAAATCAAGCAAGCATCGAGCGCCTTGTGGTGATGGTCATTGGTGGCTTGCGAACGCACATAGCTATATGCCAAATCGTGGATGCGATATTCAATGGCGCGACCATCACTCTCGGATACACGTTCGGCTAAACCGCGACGCTGCAAACGGTTAAGCGCGTCCTCAACCACACTCGAAGTCAGGTGCATATAGAGCGAGAGCATTTCCGGCGTGGCGCTCGATGTAAAGAAGGCACCGAACGCCAGAAAAACCACCCGTGCTTCTTCATCCAATCCATGTAGGCTGGTGGTCAACAGTTCTTCAATACTGCTGCGGCCTTCTTCGCCCACACCTTCCGGCGCGGCCAGTTTCCACGGCGCGGCTGCGATCCGTCGTAGGAGTTCCCCCGGCGAAAGATCATCCAACGCCAACGTTAGTGCGGCCACTTTGACGGCGAAACTGTGATCACCGAGTTTTTCACAGAGTTTGTGGGCTTCGGGATCATCCATCCATTCGGATTGCCCGTAATGGCACAGTAATTCAAGCGATGCCTTGCGCTCCAGCCTACCCACATCCAAACGGGTGAGTCCGGTGAAGCGGTGGCGCGAAGTCACGATAATCGGCACCCCACCCGGCACGGCATTCACTGCCAGCAGTTGAGTTAGGGCGCGTGCATTCCAGACATCATCAAGGACGATGAGTTTGACTTTATATTCAGTCAATAACAGGCGTACCACTCGCGCTTGATTGGCGATGCCGGTTTCTTTGGTGATGCTGTGCTGGGCATTAAAAGGTCGCACTAGCGCTAACATCAGCCCATCGCGGTCTTCGG
>JACDGI010000845.1 GCA_013821665.1 Anaerolineae bacterium | reverse complement strand
CTTAAAAACGCGAATCTTCGTAGGGACGGCATATTGATGGTTGATGAAATGATTCGGTAATAGGTACAAGGCGGACGAGATGTATCTTGTCCCTACGAACGATGTATTGTGTAGGGACGGCATACATGCCGTCCGTCGGCTATCCTAAATACCGAATTTAATTATCAACGTTCAACATGCCGTCCGTCAACTATTTACCACTCTATTTGGTAAATCACCATTAGCCCTTAGCGAGGCACCCTACGACATCATTAATCACTGGACAAGCCTCACACAGCACGCAAATATAAATGCCCGCTAAGTATTTCGATCCATAAAATGAGAAGGTAGCAATAAACGGGCGGCTCCTCACATTAGTAATGTTGACAGTACTTTTTTCGAGTCCTATAGTGTTTTACGAAACACGTTATAGTGGCTCACCGGTCAGGCTAAAAATCTGACCGCTATGTGTTTGGAGGAACCCGATTATGTGTGAAACAACAGCGCATCGTCATTCCATTTTTTGTGTCCTACCCCCTTATATCCTACAGGCCATCGCCCAGAATGTCACCAAAGATCAAGCCAACGCCGCCCTGCAAACCTTGATGACGGATACCACTTTCCGCTCCTTTCGCAGCCAAGTCGCCGGTGAAGTCGTCATCCAATCTGTGATGGGTGCCGAGCCTACTAGCAAACAGCGCACGATTTACAATACCAACAACAGCCAAAATCTGCCCGGTACAAAAGTACGCGGCGAAGGTGATAAAGCCAGCGGCGATCCCGAAGTTGACGAGGCCTACGATGGACTCGGTGATACCTATGATTTTTATTGGGATGTTTTCTCGCGCCATTCGATTGATGACGCAGGGCTGCCGTTGAACGCCACCGTTCATTTCGATAATAAATATGACAACGCATTCTGGAACGGCCAGCAGATGGTTTTCGGTGATGGTGATGGCGTGCTCTTTAACCGCTTCACCATTTCCGTGGATGTCATCGGCCACGAACTGACGCACGGTGTTACGCAAAATGAGGCGCAGCTCCAATATTTGAACCAACCGGGCGCGTTGAACGAGTCCGTTTCGGACGTATTTGGTTCGTTGGTCAAGCAGTATAAATTGAAGCAAACCGCCGATAAAGCCGATTGGCTGATTGGCGAGGGTTTACTCGCTAAAAAGGTTAAAGGCGTGGCGCTGCGTTCCATGAAAGCCCCCGGCACGGCCTACAATGATCCGACCTTGGGTAAAGATCCACAGCCCGCCGATATGAAGCACTTCGTCAAAACCTTTGATGACAACGGCGGCGTTCACATCAACTCTGGCATCCCGAACCACGCCTTCTACCTCGCGGCCACCAAAATTGGCGGTCATGCGTGGGAGAAAGCAGGCCACATCTGGTATGATACGTTGCGTGATGCCAAGCTGCGTCCGAACGCGACTTTTCTGCGCTTTGCCAAGCTAACCGTCGATAATGCTGCGCGGCTGTACGGTATAAAGAGCGCCGAACGCACCGCCGTCAAAGAGGCTTGGGCGGAAGTGGGGGTCGTCGTCAAATAGTCGGGAGGACATGATGCGAATTACGTTCAAGACCGATGGCGGGGTAGCCTATTTTCCCGGTTTAGCCAAACCATTTGTGTTCGAAAGCGACCAACTGGGGAAAAAAGACGCTAAATCACTACAAAGTCTCATCGAGAACGCGAACTTTTTCGCACTACCAACTACAATTGGTAAAGCTGCCGCACAGTCAGCCGATATGCAGCACTACACATTAACCATTGAAGACGGTAAGAAGGCTAATACCGTAAAACTGGTAAACAACGCATCACCAGAAGTACAAGCCTTGTTCGATCAGGTACGCTCGCTCGTAACCAAACTACGCACATCGTAGACGCTTCCGTCAACATACCGAATACGATTCTGTAGGGGCGCAACATGTTGCGCCCTCTTTTCTGATGAGATTATGCTGTATCGCTCCCTTGAAAATAGCTATCGCGTTGTGCATTAGTTCCCTCCATCGCTTGCGAGGAGGGTTAGGGTGGGGGTTCTGGATGCGCTATTTTCATTCCTTTGAGGTGTCGTTTGCATTCATGGATAACTGCTCTGAAAAACGCTCTGCATTGATCTTGGCGACTTGGCGGTTCAATTGCACTTTTCTGTCTTAATATATTGTCCGCCACTTCGTATGGTGGCAAGAACGGATCAACGAATGGATTGTCGTGCAGGCTGTGGCGCATGTTGTATTGCCCTCTCAATTTCATCACCCATTCCGGGGATGCCGGATGGTAAACCGGCAGGTGTGCGCTGCATCCAATTAAGCGACGATAACCTCTGTAAGATTTTCGGACAACCCGAACGTCCCGGTGTCTGCAATCGCCTCCGTCCCAGCGAGGAAATGTGCGGCACATCCACCCAAGAAGCCCTCATCTATTTGAACGAACTCGAAATCCTCACCCGACCGGATTGAACCTCAAATCACCCGCTAAACCTGATCAAATTTTTTACCACAAAAACCAACAACTGTAGGGGAGCACCTGCGTGCCCTAGGTCCCGCTTTAAAACCACCTCAAAAGACCACTAATTCGTCTAATCTCACCTCTTCTGTAGGGACGCAGCGTGCTGCGTCCGGCAATTTCACTCAGCACCAATTATTATTTCCTACGTTTACTTTTGGTTTGTCGGCAAACCAACCACTAACCATTCACCAACCCATTTAACAATCCCAGTCCCTCAATAAGGTTAACGCCAGTCGCCCTTAAGAGTTACAAAATGTTCTTCCAAAATGTAACCCATTCCTCTTCGACATCGAATATACTTTGGGTTGGACAATCTGTATTGCTCCCTTGCCCTGTTACTACGGGCTATCAGCGAATGAGCCTGCGAAGGTAGCTGATGTAGGGCTGGGGTTAGGGGTTTCCACCACACCTTAAAATCCCAAAATCGTCCTAATGTTGTTGTACTATATGTTATTGGTGGATCGATTTTTAAGGTTCCAGTATTTGCATTTTCTCCCCTCTGCCATGAAATGGAGAGGGGTCGGGGGTGAGGATTTGAATTCGCCATCAACAACATTTCCGTAATGGCATCACTGCCGCCGCCGCCAATGCCGCCATAAAATCCGATTATGTCAGACTGACTCTGACGACATGACCGGCTTAAAAATGCGCTTCCGAATTTGCAGAATTTGCAGAATTTTAGTAACTACTCAGGTACCCTTTTCTCCCTCATTTTCCAAAATGCGAGTATCGATTTTGGAACTAGGAGCGATGAAGTCTCCCTCAGATGGTTGAGATGAATTAGCCTTGATTACGC
>JACDGI010000844.1 GCA_013821665.1 Anaerolineae bacterium | reverse complement strand
CTAACATCTCCAACGCCGCTTTGCTCATCCCGTATACCGACAAATAAGGGATTGCCTGATGTCCCGATACCGACGACATAAATAGAATGCGTCCACCTTGCCCTTGATCGCGCATCTGCCTTGCCGCTGCCTGTGCCAGAAAATACGAACCGCGCAAATTTACGGATGTCACACGCTCAAACATCTCCGGTGTATAGGCAAAGAAATCGCCCCACATGGTTAATCCCGCGTTGCACACGGCCATATCAAGCCGTCCGAATTGTTCGACGGCTGATGCGACCATTTTCCGCACCGTTTCCACATCCGCCACATCGCCCGCAAACGGCTGACATATACCCCCTGCTGCACGGATTTGCCCTGCCGCTTCGCTAGCAACTGCCGCATCAACATCATTCAGCAGCACTGACGCACCTTGCAGCGCTAACTGCTCGGCAATCGCGTACCCGATCCCCACACCTGCTCCGGTAACAAGCGCAACTTGCTTCTCAAATGAATAACTTGGCATAAGTAAAATTGCTCCTTAGCAAACAAACGGCTATTATACTGACATAATCGCACCCATAAAAAGTGGTCACTTTATGACAAATAAACCTTCAACACCCTCTCTCGAAGCTATTCTCGGTTCGGCTCAACAAGTGAGTGACACAAAAACCAGAGGTCATGGTCGGGATGGCAAACTGCCACTCACCGGTGACATGCTCCTCAATGAACCCAGCGGTAATCTCTTTGGACTCACCCAGAATGTCGCGATGGGCTGGAATCCCGAAGAAGTCAATAATGAGCAGTACCTCATTGTCAGCACGCATGGTGGTCTGCGTGCGCCCGATGGCTCAGCCGTAGCACTCGGTTATCATACCGGTCATTGGGAAGTCAATTTACTGGTACAAGCCGCTGCCGAAACTTTTCGTGAGCAAGGAAGTGTTCCATTCGCGGCCTATTGCACCGATCCTTGCGATGGCCGTTCGCAGGGCACCGATGGCATGATGGATAGTCTCCCTTATCGCAATGATGCCGCGATGGTCATGCGTCGCCTCATCCGTTCTTTGCCAACGCGTGATGGAGTCATGGGCATCGGCACTTGTGATAAGGGTCTACCAGCAATTATGCTGGCCCTCGCTGGTTGTACCGATCTACCCGGCATTGTCGTCCCCGGTGGTGTGACGTTGCCCACACCGGATGCTGAAGATGCTGGCAAAATCCAGACCATCGGCGCACGCTACACACAAGGACTCATCTCCATCGAATATGCGGCTGAGATGGGCTGTAAAGCCTGTGGATCAAGCGGCGGTGGCTGCCAGTTCCTCGGCACGGCGGCGACATCGCAGGTTGTCGCTGAAGGCTTTGGTCTGACGCTGCCACATAGCGCACTCAGTCCTTCCGGCGAACCCATCTGGCTGGATATGGCGAAACGTTCAGCGCTGGCGCTTCTCCGCCTCAAAGCCAACAACATACCCCTTTCAAGAATTATTACACCGGCGGCGCTCGAAAACGCCATGCTCGTCCACGCCGCTTTCGGTGGATCAACTAACTTGCTCCTCCATATTCCTGCCATTGTTCAGCAAGCCGGACTCAAACCGCCTACTGTTGACGACTGGAATCGTATCAACCGCAGCACCCCGCGCTTGGTTGATGCCTTACCCAACGGCCCGCGCTTCTTCCCAACGGTGGATGTGTTTATGGCGGGCGGCGTACCGGAAGTCATGCTCCACCTGCGCCGTATGGGCTTGCTCAACACGGATGCCCTCACCGTCACTGGCGAGAAACTCGGAGCGGTACTCGATTGGTGGGAACAGAGCGAACGGCGGCAGGAAGTTCGCAAACTCCTGCGCGAAAACAACCACGTCGATCCCGACCTTGTGATTATGGATGCGGATGCAGCCCGCGCCGAAGGACTCACCAGTACGGTCATCTTCCCGACAGGCAATCTCATGCCGCATGGCTCAGTCATCAAAGCCACTGCCATTGATGCCTCGGTCGTCGATCAAGACGAGGTCTATCGCCAGCGTGGACGCGCCAAAGTCTTCGCCACCGAACGCGCTGCTATCAAAGCGGTGAAATCCGGTGGCATCCAACCCGGCGATATTATGGTGCTCATCGGACTTGGCCCCCTTGGCACAGGCATGGTCGAAACGGCGCAGATTACCTCCGCCCTCAAATATCTCGATTGGGGCAAACACGTTTCCTTACTGACTGACGGTCGCTTCTCCGGTTTTTCGACAGGTGCTTGCGTGGGGCATATCGGCCCCGAAGCCTTGGCCGGTGGCCCTATTGGCAAAGTCCGTGATGGCGACCTCATCGAAATCAATCTGGATCGCAAGAACCTTGTCGGCACAATTCATCTGGTCGGCACATCTGACCGCGACCTCACACCGGATGAGGCCGCGCTCGTACTCGCCACACGCGACCCGCACCCTGATTTGCATGTGCATCCCAATTTGCCGGACGACACCCGCCTCTGGGCAGCTTTGCAGGAAGCCAGCGGCGGCACATGGGCTGGCTGCATTTACGACACGGACAAAATCATCGCCACGCTCAAAGCGGGCACACAAGCACTCGCTCAACAAACCGAAATTTCCACTTAAAAGAACAAGTATGTACGGGCTTGTCGCTGGCAAGCCCTGCTAAAAAGGACACCCACATGTACGCACTCGGCGGAGAACTCGTTGCCCGCACCCTTGCCGCACAAGGCGTTTCGACTATTTATACTCTCTGCGGCGGACACGTCATGGGTATTTATGACGGTTGCCTGAACAACAATATTGCGGTTATCGACTTCCGCCACGAGCAAGCCGCTGCACACGCCGCTGATGCACACGCCCGTCTCACACGTAACATCGGTGTAGCAGTCGTCACCGCTGGCCCCGGCGTGACCGATGCCGTCACCGGAGTCGCCAACGCTTATGAAGCTCGCAGCCCACTGGTGTTGATCGGTGGCGCAGCACCCCTCAAAACAAAAGGCATGGGTGCTTTACAGGAAATGCCCCAACTCAACATGTTCAAGGACATCACCAAAGCCGCTTTCACAATCACCGAAACTGAGAAAATTCCGCAGCAATTGCATGAAGCCTTCCAAATCGCGCTCAGCGGCAGACCGGGGCCAGTCTTCATCGAAATCCCTTTTGATGTCCTCTTCAATGCGGTTGAGCCACCCGAAATTCCTTCTCGCGTCATCATCGAACCAACCGCACCGGAACTGACCGCCGTCGCCCAAATGTTTGAGATTCTTCGTGCCGCTACCAAACCCATCATCATCGCCGGTACGCAGGTTTATTGGGACTCGGCGCATAC
>JACDGI010000843.1 GCA_013821665.1 Anaerolineae bacterium | reverse complement strand
GGTTAAACCACTCATTGATGTGCAAGCCGCGATTTATGGCGAGAAGATGGATAGTATGGTTGAGCGCTTGACTTGGGAGCTGAGCAACCATCCCGATTATATGAACTTTTATGGCGCGTATGTGGACAATGTGCCTGTCGCTTCGGCCAGGATCGCTTATCCGATGAACAGCCAGTTTGCTGGCCTGTGGGGTGGGGGAACATTAGAAGGTTATCGGGGCAGGGGGATTTACACGGCCTTAGTCGCGGCAAGGGTGCAAGAAGCCATCCGACGTGGACGGCGCTTCCTGACAATTGATGCCAGCCCGATGAGCCGCCCGATTGTCGAGAAATTAGGTTTTGTAAAGATCTGTATGTCCACGCCCTGCAATTGGGAGTTTAAGTCTTAATCGACGCTTGTTTCTGCGTTTGATACCATGCCCAAGTCCGTGCCAAGCCTTCGTTGATCTTGACCTTGGGATCGAAGCCCAACAATTCCACCGCACGGGAGTTATCACAGTAGGTGATGCGCGGCTCGCTGGCTGGCGCGGGTGCATATTCAACAATGGCTTTTTTGCCGATGAGTTCTTCGTAAATGTGGATGAATTCATTGAGCGAAATCGGTGAGCCATAACCCAAGTTGATAATTTCGTAGCCCATCGGACGTTCCAGCGCGGCTTTAATGCCAGCGACGGTATCATCAACATATGTCCAGTCGCGTTCGAGTTTGCCTTCGTCGTAAACCGTGATGACTTTGTCATTCAAAATTGCGTCGATGGTTTTCATGGGCATCATATCGACGCGACCATTTGGCCCATACACGTTAAATAAGCGCAATATGGTCACATTCAGTTTGTGCAGTTCATAGTAAGTGTAAGCGAATAACTCTGCCGCTCGTTTGCTGGCAGGGTAGGGCGAAAGCGGTCTATCGGGATTGTCATCCTCTGAAAACGGGATGCGTTTGGCTTGTCCATAAACGGATGAGGTCGAGATTTGCACGAACACTGATACCGGATACTTACGGGCGATATTCAGCAAATTGACAGTGCCGGTCGTATTCACGTCTGAGTATTCTTGACCAAACTCAATCGACTTACGGACATTCGCTAGTCCGGCTAGATGCGCGACCCGCGTGATGCCATGTTCTTCAAATAACTTGGTGACTAAGGCGCTGTCACGAATATCGCCTTCAACCACCGGCACATCTTTGCCAAGCGCGGCGATGTTGGCGCGTTTAATGGCCGGATCATAGAAGTCGTTGAAGTTATCGAGGATAACAATGGGCTGCCCACTGCTGAGGAGTTGCAGCGCTAAGCGGCTGCCGATAAAACCTGCACCGCCGGTAATAAGTGTCGTCATGAATTATGCCTGACCACCGCCGAAATTTCGGTGAGGTGTTATATAAACATTAGTCCATTGCTGACAGCGGCGAAGTGGAAATTACACTTTACCGGTCAGCTTCTGGTAATGAGCATAAAACGCGCCCACCTCATCGTCAATAGTCGGTACGCCGGGAATGCCTGCACGTAAGCGGGGCAATAGATCCGGTTCGTCTATCAGACGCTTAATTTGCGCCTGTAGATCTTGGGCACTATCTTTCTCAAAGAGCAGACCACTTTCTTGATGCTTCACCAGTTCCGGCATACTGCCAAGTCGCGTGGCAATGACCGGAATGCCCATCGCGAAGGCTTCGAGGATGACGGTGGGGCTGTTCTCATACCAGCGCGAGGGCACAACCAGCACATCAAATCCGGCTAAGACATCCCATAATTGGTCAGCGTTATAACTGCCAGACCATTTGATACCTTCATAACTGGCGGTTTGAGCTTCCAAGGCATCACCGTAAGCGGCAGCCCCTTTTTTCGTGCCCCACAGGTCCAAGGTCAGCGGATAGTTCGCATCAAGCAGAGGCATAACCGCGTTGGTAATGAGTTCAACACCTTTGTGAATCTTGATTTGCCCGACGTAGCCGACCCGCAGCTTACCTTTCTGGTGCTGTTGAAGTGCTTTGGTACGTTGTTCAGGCGAGGGCTGCTTAATGCCATAAAGCAGATATTCCGCTTTACGGGTGTCATAGCCATATTCTTTGAATTTATCCATCAAGAAATGCGAAGGGCATATCACCACGTCAGCGGCTGCCACGGCTTCCATCAGGGTTTCGCGGCGGCGTGTGATGGCTGAGGTTTGCTCACGGGCGAAGGGTGCATATTTAGCGACTCCCCAGAAAGCATCCATGACAGCCGGTGCTTTCTCGGTTGGCAAACGGAAACGCCGCTGATCTTCCAGCACACAGCGCATACACTTCTCGTCGGTCTCCGGCCCAACACACATCTCATTGTTGACGCGCAAGAGATTCAGTCGGAAGCACATGAACCAGAATTCGGTTAAGGTCAGCACAACCGGAATTCCGGCTGCTTTGGCTGAATGGATGACCTGACCGCCGAGTAAGTAGCCGCTGACCACATGTACCACATCGAAGGTGTTGTGGGCGAGAACTTCGCGAAAGGCAACCCCTATACGCGGGTCGTCGTACAAATTCTGGAAGGTGTCACCGGCTTTCAGATCATAATTTAAGCGGTGAATGATGATGCCGTTTTCGGTGGACGTTTCAACATGCGTTTGCGGATCGTCCAGCTTTTCGCAGGTAAAGACTTCGACATGATGCCCATGCGCCACCAACCACTGCGCGATGCGTTCGGCAGCACGTTCAGAACCCGCATAATATGTCGGCGGGAAGCCATGTATCGCAATTAGAACCTTCAAGGAAATTCCCTCACACTGCTTGTTGATATACGATGGTCGCACTCAACAAATTAAATCAAGTGGCGAAACCGAGTTTGCGCCGTACCATGCCCACACCGCGCACCGCAAGTCGGACAAACTGCTCCCGTTCCTGTGTCGTGAATGCGCCTGAAAACCAAGCCAGAACCAGATAAACAACCGCACTGATTCCGATAATGGTGATCAGGCTGCCCCATTTGCCAAAACTGGCGATGAGCGCCAGATGGCTGAGCCAGTAAGCCACGATGCCCATAATGATGGCTGCAACGGCTAAGCGGATCAGATTGCGGAATTGTAAACCTGCGCCGAAGCGGTAGCGAAACATGAAATAAAATTGCGCGGCTCCCCACATATCGGTCAAAACGGTGGCGAACGACGCGCCTATCATACCCAAGGGGATGATCAGGATTAGATTGAGGAAAAAGTTTAAGATGCTGAGGACGATGAAGATGTTCGAAACTTTCTTCTCGCCCTTCATGGAGTTGGCAACAGCACCGCCGAAAGCATGATATACATTGAAGGGAATATCCC
>JACDGI010000842.1 GCA_013821665.1 Anaerolineae bacterium | reverse complement strand
CTATGAGAAGGAAGTTTTTAACGGCGACATCGGACGTATCAGCGGCATCGACGTTGACAACAATCTGATCGAAGTGATTATCGATGGCCGTTATATCGACTACGATTTCACCGAGGCCGAGGAACTCACGCTGGCCTACTGCATCAGCACGCACCGCAGTCAGGGCGGCGAATATCCTTTCGTGGTCATCCCCTTGCTTACCCAGCATTACATGATGCTCCAGCGTAACCTCATTTACACCGCCATCACCCGCGCTCGGCAAACTGTCGTCCTCGTCGGCACGCACAAAGCCCTGCATATTGCCGTCAGTAACAATCGTGTCAGTGAACGCTATTCAGGCTTATTGGGTCGCCTCAAAGAATAACTTCCAAGCTCGACAAAGGCTATTCAACAATGAATACCGAACTTGCCAGAATTGTTCAAGAACTCGAAGTCCATCAACCAAACACGCGACCGCCATTGACACTCGAACAATTCCAAGCCTTTGAGGCAGCGTTAGAGTGTAAGTTTCCGCCTGAAATTTCTCAGCTTTATCTCAGCCACGACGGGCATAATGCTACAGACTATCATCCTATGTTTTTGATGCCGTCAGGAGATGCTCTTGAGGTCTATGGAGCTATTAAGCATCGTGAAGACTGGTGGCTGATTTATCCTAAGTTAACTGACAACATTCGTTATTTATGGCACGATGAAGATGGGAATTATGCAGGCGCATATGTCGCTGGTCCGCTCATCGGTAAACTAGTTTTCAACAACCATGAAGATCCGAGTCCAGCACCCGTTTTTCGATCAATCACCAGCTTTTATCACGCAACTCACGTCATGCTCAAAACACGTATCTGGGGCTGGCATGAAATGCCCACTGACTATCCAATAATCGCCGAGATTTCACCTGCCGACGCTTCATCCGACTTAGAGATTGCCCAAACATGTATCAAAAACTGGGAAAATACGAGTGATTATATTGAACGGATAGGATGGGGATCCTGTATAACTGCGCTGGTTCCACCCGATGAAACCATACAGCTTATCAAATACTTAAATCGAACAGGCTTCGACCGTTCCAAAATTATTAACCTTGCCGTTAAACGGCATTTGGAACCATCAATGACAGAACTTATAAAGACACTACGACAGGAACTCGGAACTCGGCAAAATGAGATGCTAAATATCCTTGTAGCGTACCCAAACGATAATGTGGAAGCCCACATTCTGAGCGTTTTATCAGAACTGGTTCAATCAAACAAAGCTACGGCGATATTGGCCTTTCGTAAATTCGGCTATCAAATCCGTAAAACTGGCGAGGATTACGAATACCTCGCGCCGAACGAAACCACTTGGCAGAAGTTAGGATAGTTCCTACTACGCTCGCAAATATAATCAACTTCTAAGCTGAGTTGCCATCTTCAAGCGCTATACTACCGACTATAGACTAACCACTAAGGACTGCCCTATGCCCACTATCACCCTCGACAACAACAACACCATCGAAGTACCCGACAACAAACGCCTTGTTCTGGCGCTCGAAGATGGAGGTGTAGATATGCTGCATCGCTGTGGCGGCTATGCCAAATGCACCACCTGTCGCGTGGCATTCAACGAAGGTGAACCCACCGCTATGACGGCTGCCGAGCGAGATCGTCTGGCAGATGGCGGATTGTTCGGACAAGTACGGCTAAGCTGCCAGATTCTGTGCGACCACGATATGCGTTTGGCAAACATCAATCATCTCATCGGCAGCCCCTACGATTCAGCCGGAACCCGCCCCCACGACGAAATCACACCTGATCCTCAGTGGATTAATCGCCCTCATTAGGATTAAACAGGTAAGCCGGGAATAATCGGTACATCAGGTGTCGCTTCCGCGTCGGGAATATGACCTGCTTCGGCATCCTCGACCGCTTTTGCCAGCACATTAAGCGGCGGCCCACCCTTAGCGTGGATTTGCCCATCCACAATCAAATATTGTGCTTGCTCGTCGTTGTGTCCCTTATAACGCACCCGAATAGCAGGCGTTCCGGTTACACCGAGTAAGGTTCCCAACTGCGTATCCGTTTCAGCTTGCAAGGGTCGGCCATGTTGGCCGAGGCATGTCAGCACATCGACATAATTCAAATCAAACTCGTCCGCCACTGCCTTCATCATTTCCCCATCATATTCGTCCGCTTCAGCCCGCGCATAAAGCTTGTCATGCAGCGGCCAAAATACCCCCGCCCGTTGATCTTCCATGCAGCTTGCCATACTGCCGATTAAAGCGGTCGTCTGTCCACCAGCCGTCGGGAAAATTCGGAATTCATATTTGGCGCGGCCTGTCGCCACATACTTTTGGATGAACTCCTGTATCGTTGGCTCATAACGCTGGCAAAATGGACAAGCAAAATCCGCAAACTCGACAATCGTAATCGGCGCATCAGGGTTGCCTAAGACCACTGCCCCATCATCAGTACGCGAGAATGGAATATCGGCATAAGGGTTTTCGTAAGGCAGTTCGGTCGCTTCACTCGTTGCTTCAACAGTTGCATCAGCCGGGGGGACTGATGTAGCCGTTAACGTCGATTTGTTCCCTGTCGGCGTGGGTGTAACTTTAACATCGTAACCGAGAGCAGGCAGCACACCCATCAATATTGCGGCACCGACGATGACCGTTATCATATACTTGGAGGATAATTTCATCATTCAACTTCCAATGAATTGCATCTGCGATACTCTCATTATGTGGGTAAAATAAACACACTGTCAAAAAGCATTACATGAGTAAATCGCACTAATGTCGCGCCCTTGACCCGATCAGGTATAGTATCAGGCGGCTATCATTCACCCTCAAAGGTCATTAACTTGGGCAGTAACTTCCCACTCCAATTCAACACCATTCCTTATCCAATCTGGCGGCGCAAACTACCTTTTGGCTTGAACAACTTGATCCAACCACTAGCCAAACGCTATCTAGCCGCTGAGGCCGACCTCAACCCACCGACTACACCTATTGCAATGGCTGATTATTTGGCGCGTTGGAAATTGCTACCTAACATGGAAATGCACACGGTAATAGACGTGCTGACCCACCACACGATCAACCTCGAAATGACTCAACCGGCGGAAGTGAAGCCACCCGTTCAATCCACTTCCAACGCCAAAGTCCGCCTCCCAGCCCAATGGGAGCCAATCGAAACTATTTTGTTGGTTTGGCCTGCTATTTATCCGCCGCTCTGGGAACAGCACGCTCAGATGGTCGAGGCGATCACGCCGGTTTCGACAGCCACCGTTCTCGTGACACATAGCATGTGGGCTAAGGC
>JACDGI010000841.1 GCA_013821665.1 Anaerolineae bacterium | reverse complement strand
GTTTCAGGATCAAAATTGACATTGCGCTTGGTTCCTGCCTCAAACGCGTCCGACAGGGCTTCGAGAACGGTGTAAGTCGTATGCACCGCTTGGGCAAACTCCGGCATATTATGACCACTCATCATCTTGCGTACCGAGCTGAGCGTTTGCAGCACATTACGCGCTTCTTCCAGCCCACGCTTGCCATCCAGCGCCTTATCCAACTTGCTCAGCCGCGAGACAGGCTGCTGCCGGATGAAACCGCGCCACCAATCAATCAGATATTCGTGTGTGGGGGCGCTCCACTGCGACTCAGTCGCCATCCGCCGCAGCGCTTCGATCAGTTCGGCATCATCGTCAGTGCTCAAGCTGCCTAGCAAGCGCTTTACCGCTGTCTTGGCGACCAGTTCATCTTTACGTTCGCTGCCGATCCCAAACATGCGCCATAGCACATCAGAAGGAACGGCCAGATCAGGATGCTTGAGCAGCGTTCGCGAAAGCTGCTGAATCAGCGGTAAGGTTTCTTTCTGCCACTCCAAACCGTTCAACATCTGGATATAAGTGGCAGCCGCTTCTTGTGGCAGCATATCGCCTGCGGTGACGATGCGCCCGATCAAATTCATCGCATCTTCGATGGTGCGGTGGCTGCGTTCGAGGATGAAAATCAAACGCGGCAAAATGACTTTCGCGCCATTTTCCTGATGCAATAGTTGCAGGAACAAATCATCACGGCGGCTGGTCAGGATTTGAATCGCCAGCGACTCCAGTGCCTCAATGTTCAGGCACTTCACGCCGTTTTCCAGCCAAATTTGGATGATGTTGTCGGCTTGATATTGTGGTGGTAAGGAGGCGACCGGCTGGCCGCCCACGAACAACTCCCAGATGCCAGCAATCGCCGCCGGTGTAAATAAGCCGCTGGCACAGGCTTGTGCTGCCCGTGACATGCCCACCATGAACAATTCCAAGCCGCGATTTTGCAGCAGTGCCAGTGGATCGCCTTCGAAATCCCGCAGCACCATGCCGACGTTATTGGGTAGTGCCGCCATGAAATCCTTATCATTGAGCAGTGTTTCGAGGACTGCCGAGTCGCGCTTGGCCGCCAATGTGATCAGCACACGCGCGAGTTCCGGTTCATGGTAGGCCCGTGATTGTGCTGCCAGAAGCCCACTGTGCAGGATGTCGCCCAATTCATACTTCGCCGGTTCGCGCCCGATCAATGTCAACCAGTCCACGCTGGTTGTCGGCGCTGCGTCCGTGATGGCAACCTGTAACGCGGCTGCGGCTGCGATCTTCAAGCGTTCCAACCAGCACTCGTTACACAGATCCACCAGATGCGCGCGAATAAACGCATAAACCGCATCCGGTTGGTGCTGCACATCGTTATACAATTGTGTTTCGAGTGCTTTATCAACGACGGGATCGCTGTCCATCAGTTGTGCCACCAGTGCGCTGGCTGCCGGATCACGGCTTTCCAAGGCGTACACCAGCAGCCGTTCAGCGTACTGCTGCCGTGTTTCCGGCGTGAGTTCTGATGCGTTTTGCAGCGCAGTTTGAACGGCCTCGATGGGCGTTTCAACCGCGTCTACCTTATTTTCCCCTTCGATCAAGGCTGTGTTCCCCATATGTGACTGCCTTACATAACTCTACTGCTGACCCGATTTATAAAGTGTAGAGATTGAATAAATAACGTTAAATATTATAAAGTAAAATTACCTCTAAATACACTTTTACATCTGGCGGATACGGCGAATAAAGTCAACACTTTGCAGTTTGCGTTCGAGCAAAAACGTAATATAGCCCAACAAAACACGCTCGACATCGTCATGCAAATTGGGTGTAATCGTCAAGGTTTTGACGTGGCTGTAAGCGCTGCGCTGCATATGCCGCATGAGCTTGAGCGTAAGCATATTGATCGGCACGACACCCATACCGTCGTGGGCGTAATCCGGTTTGACCACGCCGCCCATCGAATAACTAAAAAATTGATCTTCGGCCTCAATCGCTTCACGGCTGACCACGCACTCGGCGAGTTCAGGCCGGAAACCGACCAGATCCAGCAGTTGCATTTCAAAGTAGCGCATCGCCAGTCGTGGATCATCATCCACACATAAGCGACCCAATGTTTCATCCATCAGTTCAAAGAGATCGTCGTAACCTTCATCCGCGTCACCTGTAAAACGGTCAAGCATTTCCGCCGCGTAGCTGGCATACGCCCCCCGTGCTAGATCTTCGCGCACGCCCATATACGGCATGTTCATTTCAGCTTGCGACACAATATCAAGGTCGCGCCCTTTGTGGATGAGCATATCAGTGCGTGTGAATAGTTCGACATGTCCAGTTTTGGTGCTGGTGGGTTTACGCGCACCCTTGGCGATCACATCCAGCTTGCCATAATTCGGCGTGAAAACCGTTAGGATGCGGTCAGCTTCCCCAAAATCCCGTCGCTTGAGAATAATAGCCTGCGTGCGAAAAGCACGTTCAGTTCGTGACATAATGATTTACCGGTTGCTGGCTGCTCAATACGAAAATGCGAGGGATAAAAACGGTTATAAAAAGGATGACGTTTTTAATCTCTGTATAGACGAGTCGGACATCGACCTGTCTTACCAAAAAATCAACTTGAGGGAATAAGGGTAGGGTAGGCACTTTCATAGAATGTTCAACGGGGAAGACGATCTGGGCCGAAGCCATCCGGCAGCAGCGCGGAAAGGGTGGTGTCTGATGAGATTTTGCCGTCTAAATCGGCTAAAATAACACGCAGGTTAGGGGAAAATTCGTAAAGCATTTGCCGACAGGTGCCGCAGGGTGATCCCGCGTTCTTGGTGACGACCACGATCACATCGAATTCACGCTGGCCTTCGCTGACCGCTTTGACCAGCGCCGTCCGTTCAGCACAAATCGTCGCTGGATAAGCAGCATTTTCCACATTGCAGCCGCTGTAAATGGTGCCATCTACAGCTCGCAGCGCAGCACCCACCGGATAATGCGAGTACGGAATATACGCGTGTTGAGTCACAGCAATAGCGGCCTCTAATAATTGCTCGATGGCTGCGTCGGACGTGGTAGACAGGCCCAAGTGATGTGCTTTCGTGAATAGGCAGTGATGTCAGGATTGAGCGAAGTGTAGCGTAAAATAAGCTCCCCTGCAATAAGACTAAAGGCTAGCCATTCATAGGAATCGTGTATCAATTTTTTGCCGCCTCATAGTAATGGTTTTGCCTTACTTCACCACCTGATACTTCAAATGGGTCACACCCTCGGCCTTGATGACACTCGTACACTCTAGTTCAACCGCTGCCGCAGTCTTGTCCTCAAAC
>JACDGI010000840.1 GCA_013821665.1 Anaerolineae bacterium | reverse complement strand
GCTGTGTGCCTTTGGGTTAAAAATCGTTGCGTCTTTGCTCCCTTGCGCCTTGGCGTTAAAAATTCTTCTCTAACGACCAGCCCATGAACCTGCTACAATCACCGTCATCAGAACAAATGGAGCAGACGCGATGGCAGCAGTGACACTCGATCTCTTGGCAGGCTTAAACGAAGGACAGAAAGCAGCGGTCACCGCACCCGATGGCCCTGTGCTGGTGTTGGCTGGCCCCGGCAGCGGTAAAACGCGTGTGCTGACCCACCGCATCGCCTATCTCATTCGCGAACGCAACGTCCATCCGTCGGCTATTATGTCCGTCACCTTCACCAACAAAGCCGCCGGTGAGATGAAAGCCCGCGTCGAAAATATCCTCGGCGAGAACAAACACAAAGGTTTGCAGGTTGGCACCTTCCACTCGATTTGTGCCCGACTCCTACGCCGTGAGGCCGAGAACACACCGCAGCGTGCCGACTTCCTGATCTACGACACCGACGACCAGATGTCGCTCATCAACCAGACACTGACTGAACTCAACATCGACGGCAAAAAGTACAAACCGCGCTCGCTGCTTAATGCCATCTCCGGCGCTAAAAATGAACTCATCGGCCCGCGCGAATATCGTGGCGAAGGCTATCTCGGTGAGATCACCAGCCGTGTCTACACCCGTTATCAAGAACTGTTGATTTCCAATAATGCCCGTGACTTCGATGATCTGCTCATGGATCTCGCCATCCTCTTGCGTGATAATCCCGAAGTTCGTGACAAATACCAGCGCTACTATGAATATTTGTTGGTGGATGAATTTCAGGACACCAATGCTGCCCAATATGTCCTCGTCACCCAGCTTGCCGCCCCACAAAATAATGTGTTCGTGGTCGGTGACGAAGATCAGGCGATTTATGCCTTTCGCGGCGCGGACTATCGCAATGTCATGCAGTTCCGCAAAGATTATCCACAGGCTAAGGTGATTCTGCTGGAGCAAAATTATCGCTCTACGCAGATCATTCTGGATGCGGCACGCGGAGTCATCGACCAGAACACGCACCGCACACCTAAAGCCCTTTTCACCGATAAGCGCGGCGGATCGCCCATCAACATTTTTGAGGCTTACAGCGATCAAGAAGAAGCCGAATATGTGGTCACGATGGTTAAAGACCAGCGCAAACGGCAGGGCATGGAGTATCGCGACTTCGCTGTGATGTATCGCACTAACGCTCAATCCCGCTCGTTGGAAGAAGCCTTCATCAAAGAAGGTATGCCTTACAAACTGGTCGGTGGTGTGGGCTTCTACAAACGCCGCGAAATCCGCGACCTCTTGGCTTATTTGCGTCTGGTCAACAATGTCGATGACAGCGTCAGCTTTAACCGCATCATCAATGTACCCAAGCGCGGCATCGGTAAGAAGTCCGTCGAGGATTTTCAGGCGTGGGCCGCTAAGCTGCACTTCACCTTTGCCCAAGCGCTTGAAGCCTTGTCTAACGGTGAAGTCTCGCCGCTCGGTAACAGTGCCGCCAAAAAGTTTATCGACTTCTACGCCCTGTTAAAAGTGTGGCAAGAAATCGCCCAGACCAATGATCTCGGTGCGCTGTTGGATGAAGTCATCGCGCGAACGGGTTACACACTGCATCTTCATGAGACCAGCGACACCACCGACGAAGCGCTGGAACGTGACGAAAACGTGCGTGAATTTCGCGGCTTGTTGAACGAGAAAAAAGGCATTCCGCTCAGTGAGTTCTTAGAAGAAATCGCGCTGGTAGCGGATGTGGATTCGCTGGCTGCTGATAACAATGCCGTCACCTTATTGACGCTTCATGCGGCTAAAGGCTTGGAATACCCGTATGTGTTTCTCACTGGTTTAGAAGAAGGCATCCTGCCGCACATGCGTTCCTTTGATGAACCGGACGGTATGGCTGAGGAACGCCGCTTGTTTTACGTGGGCATCACCCGCGCCATGCAGCGTGTTTATCTGACTTACGCCTTCCGCCGTATGACCTACGGTGAAAGCAGCCCCGGTATCCCTTCACGTTTCCTGCGCGATATTCCTGCTGGCCTCACGGAGGGTATGTCTGCCCGACTCATGAAAGATCATGACAAGCGCGGCTATATTGAAGAAACCACATGGGATAAACCCGCGCTGCCCGCACCGGTGGATACTTCCCGATCACGCTTGTCGCCACCGCCCACACCCAAAGCACCGGTTGCCAAAGACAACCTCAAATACCGCACCGGACAAAATGTGCATCATGCCAAATTCGGTGATGGTGTTGTCGCCGAAAGCAAACGCATGGGTAGCGATGAAGAGGTCACAGTTGTCTTTAAGACCGCTGGTATTGGTATCAAACGGCTTGCCGCCAGTTTTGCCAATTTGAAGATTCTGGACTGACACTTACCGCCATGATGAGACTACAAATGTGAAGAAGCGGTTGATACACGTCTGTTTTAGCGCATCTTCGATAGTGATAGTAAGCATGATGCTTAATCTATCCACTCCATTTACTATTTTTGCACAAAATAATGCGGCGATCATCTCTGATTTGGATTGGAACCCGAATGGTACACAGATTGCAATTGGTATCAGCGCAACCGGAACCGATTCTAGATGTGGAATTTTCCCAAATATTCAGATTTTGGATGTGTCGTCCTCTCAACTAACAAGTATTCCTCGCCCTAACAATACCTGTTCGACCACAAATGTGGATTACAGCCCTGATGGGTCGCAACTTCTGACCACTAGCGATGGTTATCTCGAAATCTGGAACATGACTACAGGGGAACGCTTGCAGGCTGTCTCGACGGAGAACTATTTTCAACAGGCCTTTTGGAATCCTAATGGGACACGCATTTTGGACGTTCTTGCACAAAGGGTTCAAATTAGAAACGCAACGAAATTAAGTAAGGTTTCCAGTGGTTTTATCGCGCCGGGCCGCCTTGAGGACAAACTTTTCACCTATAGTGTTTGGAGTCCTGATGGTAGTAGTGTTGCTGTTAGCGCGACTGATGGGAAAATTTATATTTGGAATGCTACCGATAAAAATATTCTGCGAGTCTTTGATGCTCATTCTGCGCCAGTGAGACGATTAGCATGGAGTTCAGCCCTAAACTTAATCGCTAGCGGAGATGATAGTGGCAAGATACTCATATGGAATCCAACATCTGGCGAGGTTGCAGCAGAGTTAGAGGGTCATACGGGTGCAATACGGGATATTGATTGGCGCGTTGATGGTCAGCAACTAGCCAGCACAGCGGCGGACAATACAGTCAGAACGTGGGCATGGCCTTCTGGCGAGGTACATGTGGTGGAAAA
>JACDGI010000102.1 GCA_013821665.1 Anaerolineae bacterium | reverse complement strand
CAAAAGGGCAACTGCTAAAAGGGCAAAAATGAGGGTTGCAATCCAGCGGCGATAAATGAGCATCTATAATCTCTTGTATTACAAAACAATGAGTCGCTTAGGGCATTATAACACTATTAGATCATGAATCTTTATCGTCTGCTATTGATGATGAGTTATATCCGATCAGGTCACTTTAGAACTCGATTTCAGCGATTTGTTGGAGGTCGAGATTGAGGTCATCAATGTCGAGTGAAAGCTCGGCGTTCTCGTCCCAATCAGTGAGGGAACCAGCCTCGGTGCCACGATTATTGAGGGAGCGATAGACGCAAAAACGGCAGCGGCGTTCATCATCGGTCAGTGGGAATTCGGGGCGCGTGTTGATGTCCTCGACAAGCTGCGTCAAGTAGGCATTGTCGGCAGCGAATTGGGCGGAATCGTAGGGAAAGCGTAGGGTTGCGCCATCGTGGTCGGCATACCAATAGATCATTTCGATGCGTTCGGGTGGGATGGGTTTACCGCCGTTGAGATGGTTGCCACCGGTAGCGAGAACATAACGATAGACGATGGTTTGCAGACGACGCAGCAGATTGTCGGCACGGGGGATGTGCTGTCCGGTTTTCCAGTCGAGGATCAGAGCACGTCCATCCGGTTCGACGGCCAGCAAATCAAACTTGGCAAGCAGCAAGTAATCTCCAAGCGGGACGGTGAGGGTCGATTCCGGTCGGCGTTTGGCAGGCGCATCGCTCAGGCCGTTTTTGACATAAGCCGCAAACCAACGCTGCACATCAGGATCAGTGAGTCGTCCGGCGAGGACATCCGCCGGAATGCCGACGAGGTGCTGGTGAACGAGGTGGTGGAAGATTTCACCCTGTTCCATGCGGCGTTCGAATTCCAGCATGTCATCGACTTCGGGGGCGGGCCAGCGCTGCCGCTGAAGGTATTTCAGTTGGAAGCGGCGGGGACAATCGACATAATCTTGCAGGCTGCTCTGGCTGAAAACAAAATCGTCAGGGAGATTCATAGCAATACCTCAAACCGTTTAACCGTAGAGAGTTAGAGAAAATACCCATTCAGAACCCGATTCAGGAAGCCGAAAACAGGGATTATTATAATCGATTTTGATGCCTAAAAACAGAACAGATGAGCCGTAACATAAGGGCGGGATATTTTCAATCGGGTAAACAAAACGTATCATTTTGAAGTAGGGCTGAGGCGTGCCTCAGCCGCTGACCCAATACCATACGAATGAGTAAACCGCCATAATCCTACCCCTACGCACGTTTCGTCCGATGCTTAGTCGCCGCGTGCCAGTACGACAATCGCTGCGAGTAAGAGAAATGAGCCAAAGATGCCTAAGACGGTCAGGCGTTCGCCAAATAGGATGGCGGCTAAAACGGCTGCGGTCACCGGTTCGAGCAGAGTGATGATACCGGCGATGGTAGCCTGTGTGGTCTTCATGCCTGTTACGAAGAGGCCATAACCGAGGGCGGTGGGCACGGCACCCAGATAGAGAATCAACAGCCAGCCCTGCACCGGATAATTGAGCTTCGGCCCGCCGGTGAGCATGGCGATGATGAACAGCATCACGGCACTGGTGGCGAAACCAATGGCGTTGACCTGCACCGGATGAGCGCGGTTGGCGAGGAAGCGCCCGCAGACAATGACACCCGCGTAGGTTAAGCCGGATGCTACCGAGAACAGCACGCCGATAATGGCGTTATGCGGCAGATCCATGCCCGGTTCGATGCCCACCACCAGCACCACACCGATAATCGCACAGGCCAGCGCCATCATCACCTTACGGTTGAAGGGTTCGAAGCGAAATACAACAGAGACCAACGCGACCGAGACTGGCGCGAGACAGACCCCGACCAGCGTAGAAATCGTCACACCTGCCAGCGGGATGGCGATCAAGTAGGCGGTTTGACTTAAGCCCGTCAAAATGCCGATGAGCATCATGAGGCCGAAGTCACGGCGGGGAATGCGAAAGGCTTTCTCGCGCAGAAGCCACCAGCAGCCGATCATCAGGATGGGTGTGGCAACGGCGGCGCGTAAAAAACTGACTGAGAGCGGTGTGGTCGAGGACAGGCTAAAGATGGCTTGGGTTGCGGGGCCGATGGTTCCCCATAAGGTACCAGCTAAGGCCACCAATCCGAAGCCACGGCGCTGCGATTGGCGCGGAGTTGCTAAAGTTTCCATTGACCATGTTCCTTATTTTTCAATTTGATCCGCATGTCATGAAGGCGAAAACGGGGCAGAACATGGCACAGCAAAGCTAACGCGAGGATGCGCGCTGCGGTGATGGCCTTTCCGCCAGATTACTGGCAGTCGGGCGGAGGGGGTGCGCTGAACATGAGCGCGTAGGGATAAATCATGTTGGCTGAACCTTTTCAGAGGGAAAATCCGACTGTTTCCACTGCGCGTGATTATAACCTGTGGAATAAACCACGCCAATACCAGCGCTGCGGGTGTCATACGGCTTGAAGGTCGATTGTCAGTTTCTTTGTGCGGAGGTAACAAGCTGGTTAGCCGTAGGGAATCTTGAGTCATTAGGCACATGGCATAAGGTTACAATGACATAAGAGTTAAGACGATAATATTTTTGAGATCTCCATGAAAGAAAAGAACACTCGCTTAATTGGCGATGACGGCGAACTGCTGGTGGCTGTCAAAGTTGAAAAGCCAAAACACCCTTTAAATAGTTCCAGTTTAAACCGGCGATTAATGCTGCTGGTGCTAGTACTTATCCTCATATTTGGCGGGGTGGCGGTAGCAGTCGTCGTTGTGAAAAACCATATGGTGGCGGCAGTGCCTGACTCACCGACTATCGCGATATTTCCGGCACGGTTCGTCAACGGGCCATACGAAATAGGGTTTACGGTCAATGTGGACAAGACCACACCGCTTAAACTGCCTTGTGTCACGCGGGAGGTACGGGTGCAAATCGCCGGAAATACGCCCGTTAAAGTTCACCTTTTGTCCGTACCTGATCACGGCAGCACCGATAAGTCAGCCGACGTTAACCAAAAAGACCGTTTTGTCACCTTTACCATTCCTGCTGAAGAAGGCGATGTGTTCAACATCAATGTGAATGACGCTCAAGATAACCCGCTTTCAGGCATTACCAATCTCGGTTTTGGGACGAGCGATTTCGCGTTTTGCAAGATCGGCGTGAACTTTAACCTCGCGAGGGGATTAAGATGAGCTTTTTGGAATATCGCGAACAAATCCGGCAGGCTGCCGAGTTGATCAAAACGGGCGATATGCAAGCTGCGCGGGCCATTTTACGTCCGCTGTGCGAAGGCGGTAGTGCCGACGCGTGGTGGCTGTTGGCGCAGACCACACAGGATACGAAAAATATCCGCTATGCTCTGCAAAAGGCTATCGATATTAATCCACAGCATGAGCGGGCGACGCAACAATTCGCGGCACTTTTCCCCGACGAGGAAGCGCCCGAAGTTATGCCTCTCCTCGACCAAAAGCCGAAAGAGCCTCAAAAAGAAAAAGAGAAAGTAAAAGGTAATCCGGCACGCACACATGGGATACGGTTGCTAATCGTCGTGTTGGGCGGCCTCGTAATTGGATTATCAGTTGTCGTGCTGTTCCGCAACCTGACCTATACCCTGCCGCCGCCGGTTTTAGGCCCGTATTACGAGCGCTACATGTATCCTTATTTGAAACAAGCGCCCGCGCCTTGCAGTCAGTTCCTTGTATTTGGGCAGGTGAAGCAAGGCCCCGGCATCGTGGCCCATATGTGGATTCGCGATTACGATCAGCAGGTTACAACTGACGCTCAGGGTAATTTTCAACTCACACTGCCTAAGGATAAGATTGTCTACGAGCGCGAACCCAATAATCATTATGTGGGCGATGTTCCGGTGAAATTCCAACTGCTGGATCAAGCGGGTGGGGAACAGTCGGGCATCAATAACCTTTTATTCTTGCATAGCTGTGCCCTGTATCTTGAATTCTGGCACGAAAATTCTGGCGGTTTGAGGATAGGTAACCTGTCACTGCGCCCTGCTTCGTGGGGTGGGCCTTATAATCTTGCATATTCAAAGCTGACGACCACACCTTTACTGATCTGCGAGTTTACCGGATTCACAGGCACGGCCTATGATGACGACGGCCCGATGAAAGACCTTTCGATTCAAATCGTCAATCTGGATGAGCATTTCGATAAGCCGCATTATTCTCTGACTTATACACAGGGCTTAGAAGCGCAAATGGGGCCGAGTTGGTGGTATATCGCTGCCGAACCCGAACATCGTTATGTGATGCAAATCGTCAATCCTCAGGGGGCGATCATCATTACCGACATTATTTATCTACCTAAGAAACAAGGTTGCGGGGCGAACCTGATTAAAGTATCTATCATGAAAGCTGAAAACCGTGGAAATGCCGCGCCGCTCGCACTGCCTACGGGATGGGGGAAAGCTGAGTGATTACTTGATAGCCCCACATTAACGGAGATTTACGGGCAGTTAATAGTGCTTAACCCCCGCTTAAAGCGAATACAACCGACTCGCCGCTACAATCCAGACTCATTTCAAAACAGAAGGCGGGTGTTATGGCAATATTGAACCTGTTTAAGTTCGTCAAAGACCAAGTTTCGTTCCCAGCCGGACATGTGATCTTCACGGAAGATGAAACGGGCGATGTGGCTTATGTGGTGATGGATGGCGAGGTTGATCTGACATTCAAAGGTCATTTGCTCGAAACGGTTACTTCGGGCGGATTGATAGGCGAGATGGCATTGATCGACAACCAAACCCGCAGCGCGACCGCTACCGCCAAAACGGATATTAAGGCGGTTGTTATCGACCGCAACCGGTTCATTTTCATGGTTCAGGAAACACCGTGGTTCGCTTTGGAAGTCATGAAGGTGATGGCGGATCGTTTGCGCCGCGAACACGAGAAAATCTAAGCAACTGCTCGCAATTCGATCTGTCATGGCTGTTGTCCTGCGTCTATAATCGCCACCATTGATCCGCTATTTTGGAGGCGATTTGGATATGGCTGAGCAGCAGCAAGGCGATCAACACTGGTTTGAAGGCGTGTACGCCAAGGCAAACCGAGAGGCAAATAATATCTCATGGGCTGATTTGCGCCCCAACCTATTCATGCTGGAATGGCTGGAAACGGTTGAGCCAGATACCCGCAATAAATCCGCCGTGGTGGTGGGCTGCGGTTTGGGTGATGATGCGGAAGAATTGGCGCTGCGCGGCTACAATGTAACCGCGTTTGATGTTTCCGCGACGGCAGTGGATTGGTGCCGCCAACGTTTCCCCGACTCAAAAGTGGATTATGTGGTTGCCGATCTTTTTAACCTCCCCAAAGATTGGCAGTTTGATTTCGTGTTGGAAATTAACACTATACAGGCTATTCCAGTGGCTGTCCGTAATACAGTTATCAAGGCGATTGCGGCTTTGGTGGCTCCCGGTGGTACGCTGCTGGCAATCGGACGGCTTGCAAAAACCGCTGAGCAGCAGGTCAAACGACCGTGGCCGCTGACCCGTGCTGAACTTCACGCTTTCGTCGATGCTGGATTAACCGAACTGCGCTTTGACACGTTTGGAGATGCCGAAATTTCCACACTCAGCCTCGTTCGCTTTCAGGTAACCTACCGGCGCTAAGCCCACAGAAAGTCAAACTTATGCCACAGGGACTTGAGACCCAAATTATTAGTACGCTGACCACGATTATCCAGAGCCTCGGATGGCTCGGTATCATCGTCATTATGGCGCTCGAAAGTGCCAACATTCCGATTCCGTCAGAAGTCACGATGCCGCTGGCGGGCTGGCTATTGGTGGAAGCCAAAGGCGGCAGCGCTATTGAAGCGATTCTACTTGGTGGCATATTAGGTGCGTTAGGCTGTCTGATCGGGTCGGTGGTTAACTACGGGGTTGGTGCTTACGGCGGTCGTCCGTTTGTTGAGCGTTACGGCAAATATATCTTAATCAGCAAAAAGGATATTGCCCGCGCGGATGTGTGGTTCGCGCGTTGGGGCGATTGGGCATCGTTTATCTCGCGACTGTTACCGGTGGTACGCACGTTTATATCGTTTCCGGCGGGCATGGTGCGGATTAACTTCCCACGTTTCGTGGTGTTCAGCTTTTTAGGCTCGTTTATCTGGTGCGCGATTTTGTCCTACGCCGGATTTATAGCGGGCGAGCATTGGGAAGAAATTCGCCGTGTGATGCGCCCGTTCGACTATCCGATTATCGCGGTCATCCTAATCGGGCTGGCTTACTACATCTATCGCCACATTCGCCATGCCCGCGCCGATGCTGAAGCCGCTTCTTAATTACGGGCGAAACGCTGCGCCGAGCGAATTTTGAGTTTGGTGGCTTCTTCGAGGCGATCTTTGGGTGGCGCGTTGGTTTCCAGCGAGCGCATGAGAATCTTGGATATAGCTGAAATTTGCTCGACCGCTAGGTTAAAGGCTTCTTCGTTGGCTTTGGAAGGTTTGTTGAAGCCGCTGATTTTCCGTACGAATTGCAGCGAGGCCGCGTGGATTTCCTCGTCGGTCACACCCGGCTCGAAGTTGAACAGTTGTTTGATGTTTCGGCACATAATTCTCACCTCAATTTGAACAAGGGATGCGTAGTCGTGCATTCCCTTTTGATACGTGATTATACGGTTTAGGATAGCCCGCTTGTTCTGTGCTGTCAACTCATTTTTGTTCAGGCTTTGACTGGCACATTGAGAAAATACGTTGCCATTGAAACCAGCCATTCAGGACGGTCTACCAGCATTTCGTGTGATGTCCCCGGCAGTATCGCCAGTTGCGATTGGGATAAGCTGCCATCCATACGCATGACAGCGCCACCCAATAATTTAAACATCTCGATGGTGTGTTCGGGGCGGATGATATCGTTATCCCCTCCAATAATGAGTGCTGGAGACTTCAGCGCCTGAATGGTTTCTGCCGACCAGTCGGGTAGATTTTCATCCATCGTTTTAGTTTTCTCGACCAATAGCGGCCAGTTTTCAGGCTGTGGCGCAACCCGCGCATATTCTTCCTGCCATTTCGAACCTGCCAGATGTTCCGGTTGCAATTGCTTGATGCCTTCTAACAAACCCTCATGCAAACCGGTCGTGTTGTAAGTGATCGCCATCAAAACTAATTTACGCACCAACACCGGATGCTCAATTGCGATTTGTAAGGCCACCACACTGCCATTGCTGTATCCAAAAATATCCACCTGCTTCAAGCCCAGATAATCTAGCAAAGCGATTGTGTCTTTTGCCATTTGTGCGGGAGACAACGGACGGTCAATATCAGCCGTGCGTCCGTGTCCCTGCTGGTCGATAGCGACGATCTGCCGCGTCTTTGCTAGTTCGGGGATCATCTGACCGAAGGAGGTGCCAATCGCGGAGAAATTCCCATGCAGCAAAACCAGCGGTTGGCCTTCACCATGAATTTCATAGTACATATTCAGTCCGTTGATGGGGGCGTAGTGTCCGCTCGTCATGGTATTTTCCTTGCTATAGGCGCGTCGAAACACACGTTGGTAAACGGGAACGAAAATCAAAATATCGAAATTTATTTATTGAAGGGAAAAGGTGTCTGTTAAGAATTTTTTATAGGGCGACCCATTGAGCCGCCCTATAAATACAACTTTTGAATTGAGAATTACTTGCGTTCGGTCTCATAGATGAAGGCGGTCACACCACCTGAACCGATAGGGCGAACTTCCACAAGTTTGAGTGTCGTCGTCGTTCCCTCTTGGAAGAGACGCTTGCCTGTGCCCAGCACCACCGGATAAACCAGCAGACGGAAACGATCCACCAGATCATTTTGAATGAGGCTTTGGATCAGCGTAGCGCTGCCATGCACCAGAATGTCCTGATCACCATCTTGCTTGATTTTCTTGATTTCGCCAACCACGTCGCCACTGATAATGGTGGTGTTGTTCCAATCGGCTGTTTTGAGCGTGTTGGATACCACATATTTGCGGACGCTGTTAAAGTAAGCCGCGCCTTGATCCTTGCTTTGCGGCCATGCTTGTGCAAATCCATCATAGGTCACACGGCCAAGGAGCATAATATCGCTGGCACCAGTTTCTTCACCTTTGAACTTGGCGATGTCGTCATTCCAGTAACCCATACTCCAACCGGGATTTTCGATGATGCCATCAAGGGTCATGAATTCGGTTACAACGAGTTTACGCATGGTATTTTTCCTTTTGTGTTTTGCTGCTCGCGATCAATGCAAACATCATAACCCATCTAAAAAGGTATCTCTTGGAAAAAAACGACACTTACTCCGATTGGTTGGATTTGATAATCTGCGCCGGGGTTTGACCCATAAAATACTTGAGTGAGTTGGTGAGGTGAGATTGGTCGAAGTAGCCGGTTTCGTAAGTGGTATCGAGGATGGATTTGCCTTGCTGTAAAAGGGCGACTGCTTTTTTGGCACGTTCGATTTGTTGGATGACTTTGTAGGTTAATCCGGTCGCGCGTAAGAAACGGCGCTGCACCGAGCGCAACGATATATCTTTGAGTTCGCCTTCTAATGCGGCCTCTACAACGGGTTCACGCATCAGCAAGCCTTCGCGTACCAACCGGTCGATAAACACATCGGCATTATCAAATTTGGGAATTTCCCACGCCGAGCCATTCAGCCAGACCGATTTACTGGAAGCGTCCGGCAGGTTAATCCCGCCGTTAATCAGTTGTGTCATCGGTAACGGTTCAACGAATGTCCCTACTTTGAAAATCATGCCGAAGAATTCAGCATCAATGGGTATAGCGGCTGGACGTGCTTGCGTTTCCGGCCCGCGCACGGTGATGGTGGTTTTACCCTCTTGCTTGGTCACCACCATTTCCATGTTGGTGCCAGCGGTCGACATGAATGAACCGCCACCCATATGTTGGGTATGCCAGATGGCCTCAACCATGACCGAACCGGAAGATCTGTAATCAAAGACAAATGTCATGCGTTGTTCCTCGCGTTACCGTTCCCTAAACAAGCCTATTTTATCGAATTTAGGTACATGTGGGAATAGGTGGGCTATACGATCGATTTCCGGTCAAACCCCCGGCGGGATTTCCTGAAAGAACCATGAGTTTCCGTCAGGATCTTCGAAGCGTACCATCTTGATGCCACGGTCATATTCGATAATCTCACCCATTGCCACACCTTTGTTCGCCAGCGCGTTGTAGGCTTCTCGAATATCCTTCACCACCAGAGTCAAACCCTTCAGCAATCCAGCTTGCATATCCGAAATTTCTCCGTTCCCCTTACTCAATAAAACCGAACAGCCTGATCCCGGTGGCGTTAACTGCACCAAGCGCATCTCACCGGCTTGAATATCAAAGTCGAGGTTAAAACCAACCTTTTCCACATAAAAAGCCTTGGCGCGGTCAATATCTGAAACGGGTACGGGTACGACTTCAAGTTTCATATCCATCGTTGGTCTAGTCCTTTACTGAGACGTGGGGCGATAAATGTAAAAAGGGCGCGAGTGTGCGCCCCTCTACGATTCGTTTAATTAGCCGTTATAGGCTTGTTGCAATGTCGGCACATCGATCTTGCTCATTTTGAGCATGGCTTGCATGACACGCTGTGACTTCGCAGGGTCAGGGTCGCCCATCAACTCGCCGAGCTGCTTAGGAATGATTTGCCATGAGAGGCCAAAGCGATCTTTCAGCCAGCCGCACGGCCCCGGTGTGCCGCCCTCGCACAATTTGTCCCACAAAGCATCGACTTCGGCCTGATTTTCGCAGTTCACGAAAAAGGAAATGGCTTCATTAAACTTGAACTGCGGGCCACCGTTCAAGGCCATGATGGGTTGTCCATCGAGTTCAAAGTTGGCGCTCATGACTGTTCCAGCGGGAACCGGTGCGCCTTCACCATAGCGGCTGACGTTGCCAACCGATGAATTTTTGAACAGCGATACGTAGAAGTTCATGGCCTCTTCGGCTTGGTTATTGAACCACAGGAATGGGGTGATTTTAGACATGTGCAGTTGCTCCTTATAAGGTCGGACGCGATGTATCGTGTCCCTACAATTAGAAAATTTGAACCGGATTTCGGATATGCTCTAGATAACTGTTTTGATTTCGCAGAGACAACTACTGATCATTTTTCTTGACGAACGCGATCATAGATCACGCATAAGGCGCTGCTTTCCGTAGGGATGTTGTGGCGTAATGTCCAAGATGATGCCGGTAAGCCATCCTCAAACAGACGAGCACCACCGCCAACGATTTCGGGATCTAAGGTGATGCTTAGGCTGTCCAAAACATCTGCGCGAAGCAGGCTTTTGATGATACTGCTGCTGGCAAGGATGATAATATCGCCACCCGCTTGCTGCTTCAGGTCTTTGACAACTGTGGCGGGATCAGCATTCACGATACGGGAGTTTTCCCAAGTGGGTGTTTTCAAAGTAGAAGAAAACACGATCTTCTCCACCGAATTCAGCCATTTTGAGAAGGCCCGGTCGCGCGGATCGGCTGTCTCGTCGTTAGCAACAGTAGGCCAATAGCTCCCGAAACCCTCGTAGTTTTTCCTACCCAAGAGTACGGTGGTGGCTGGCGATGTGACGGCAATCATGTTATCTCGTGCGCCATTGGTGACAGCATGAGGGACGATCCAGCCCATGTCGTACTCACCACCTGCACCTGCGGTTCTTCCGTCTAGTGACAGGGAAATGTTGGCGATGACGGTGCGGTTAGTATCCGATTTGTGTTGCGTAGTCATTGGTATAACTCCTTCTTGATCGGTTAGCTTGTTTCTATGACTTCATTATGCGCCGAACCAGAGAAGGGGTCTTGTAAAAAACGGCAAGCTTTTAAAGGGTGCAAAAAGTGCAGCCGTCATTGGCCTAACCGGGGACGATGAGTGTCTCGTCTTTTACTGTTGCAAGTTGGCTTTCCTGATACTGCTGGACGATCTGGGCGGGTGTATGCCCGACCCACTGTTTGAGGGATTTGGTCAGGTGGGGCTGGTCGTAATAACCCAGTTCAAAGGTGGTATCGAGGATCGATTTGCCGTGGCGTAGAAGTGCGGCTGCCCGCTGCGCCCGTTCAATTTGTTGGATGTGGTTATGCGTCAATCCGGTCGACTGGATGAAGCGATGGCGCACGGTACGGTCGGCGGCATTTTGTGGTTCGCCACCGAGTACCGCGTTGACGATGGGATCGCGCACCAAGATTTCTTTGCGTACGAGACGGTCGATAAAGGTGTCGGCATTTTCAAAGTTGGGAAATTCCCACGCAGAGCCTTTTAACCAGAAGGAATGGCTGGCGGCTTCCGGCAGAATCGTTTCTTTATCGAGAAAATTCTTAGCGGGCATATGGGGGATAAAGGTGCCCGGTTTGAATTTGATCCATAGAATCTCAGCATCCTCACCCCAAGTCGCGATACCGGCTGTGGTCAAGGGGCCGACAACTAGCGGCACTTCAAGCCCATTGACCTTCGTAAACACCATATGCCAATGGCTTTCAGCAGGGCGAATAGTTGTGCCATCGCTCAGTGTGACACCACGCGTGATTGACTCCACAAATGGAGAGTCGGATAAACGTTCTTCAGCCTGAATGGTCATGTTTTGTCCCGTACATAGCCATTTTATGAGCCTCAATATCAACAACATTATACCATAACTTGAGGACATTTGTGCTATTCAGGATCTGAGGAGGATTGTGAATCGTCGTGGTGATTTGAAGGCTCATTCACGATTATAACTGCCCGCTAACCGAGTCGTTAACGGGCAAGCATGATTTCTGTGTTAATTGCCGAGGTCAGCCACAATTTTGGCGATGCGGCGCTCGCGGGTTTCAGGTGTCTTGGCATCAGTCACCTGCCGCACAAATTCTTTGCGCTTGGAAGGGGCTGCGGCATGGAAAGCCTCGGTTGCGCCGGGTTTGACTGCCAGCGCGGCGGCCAAATCTTCAGGCAGTTCGTAGGTGCGGGGTGCGCTGTCCAGCTCGATGATGACATCCACCTCTTCGCCACCTTGAACACCAGTCAAGGCACGGTTCTCGGCGCTGACACCGACCATAAACGCGCCACCCATCACGGCGACAGTGCTTTGATAGGTCTTGCCATTCATGGTGATTTTGACGGGTGGTTTTTTGCCCCCGCCAAGTTCTTCAATAATTGCGGGTGGGACTTCGATTCCGGTAGCCGTACCGCCAGCTTTGATAATGGTTGTGTGAAATGTGGGCATCAAATACTCCTTTGTCGCGATAAAACCCGATTAGCCTTGCGCCGCCTGCTTCAACAGCGTTCCCAACAAATTATAATCGACATCCTGACCTTTGAGGATTTTGATCGTCTTGCGCTCCGGTGGGCCTTCTTCAAAATAACCATCCGGTCCTTTGACATCGGTGGCGTTGAAAATAGTGAAGGTTACCCAACCCTTGGCCGCACCCAGCACTGCCGCGTATTTGCCATTCTTGAAGAAATGTGGCTTACCGTATTGCAGCTTCTCGCTGAAATCAGGAATGTTGTCCTGCGCGACCTTCCGCAGATGATTCGATACTTCGGCTTGCCATTCCTGACCGGCTTTGTCGCTGAGTTTGTTGATGTAATCGGTGACTTCTTGTGCTGTCATGGTTTGATCCTTTTGCATCCATCTTGAATTTAAATTCAGATTATAGGACACAATATATCGTGTCCCTACACTACACCGAGAATGTAGGGACGGGATACATCCCGTCCGCTGGCCTTAACGGAGATCGATTTTCATAGGTTGATTAGCTGTTGAAAAATTCGGTTAAGGCGGCACCTAAAACGGCACCATCGACATTGTGCTGCTGACCTTCCAAGGTCTTGCGCGTACCTTTGTCTTTCAAGATGCTGCCAATGGCATCAGCAGTGATGTGCATAAAGGGGAAGCTGGCACCACCATCTAGCACAATCGTGGGCATTTTGAGGTCAGCGACTTTACTTTCGGGCAGCGAATAATCACCCATGACGGTTGCATCGTAGGCCAGTGTGTGGGCGATGGCTTCTTGCGCCGGCCACCACGGTGAGCTTTTTGCGCCTGCCACAAATTCGGGTGGCAATCCCACGACCTTCGCCATGAAGAATTCGGCGGCTTCACCGCGTTTGCCCTGTGCCACCAGATCACTAAAAATTTGGGCGGTGTTGGCGGGAGGACGCGGGAAACCTTCGGGCATATAAGGCGGTTCCCACAGTGCCAATTTGGTGACTTTGGTGGACAGTTTACGAGCGGCTTCTAAGGCCAAGGCTGCGCCGGATGAACTGCCGTATAAATATGCTTTGCCACCTGCCGAATCGATCACCGCTTCAATGTCCTCGATTTCGCGGTCAACAGCATAGGGTTGGGTGTCGCCGCTTTCACCACGTCCACGACGATCATAGTTGTAGACCGTGAAGTGCTTCGCCAGTTCGTCGGCTAATGAAGCATTCGATCCTTTATCGACCGAACCGCCGCTCACCAGAACGACCGGTGCGCCCTGTCCGAGTTGGTCATAAGTGATTTTCGTGCCGTCTTTTGAGCTTACGCTTTTCATTTTGAGTCTCCCTTTGTTATTCATTTTAATGGGAAAGAAATGGGTTTCTTCCCGGATGCCATCACGATTTATGCGAACGGTCACTAACCTTTTTTGTCCGGTTGATAAGTTAGCACCACTGAGCCGGATGTGAAGGTTTTGGTATCGACAAGTTTCATGGGCAGGGTATCAAACCCATCTTTGAAAAGATGCTTTCCATGACCAACCACAATCGGATCAATTGACAGATACAGGACATCAATCAGACCGGCTTGCAGCAGCCATTGGACGAGCGTGGCACTGCCCGTAACCCCGATGTTTCCACCGTCTTGCTGCTTGAGTTTGGCAATTTCTTCTGCGACATTCTCTTTAATCAACGTCGAGTTATTCCAGTTTGCTTCTTTCAAGGTTGTCGAAACTACAAACTTGGGAGAGTTGTTCAGCTTATCGGCGAATTCACCGGATCGATTGGGCCAAGCGCCTGCAAAGTTTTCGTAAGTCACACGCCCGAATAAGAAAGCACCATATCCTTTTACCCGTTCGGTATTAAAAGCGTTCATATCATCGCTGGCGTAGGGGAAGTGCCACGTCTCTGGAGCTTCTATGACACCATCCACTGAGATGAATTCTGATACCACTAATTTTCGCATTTTGTCGCTCCTTTTGTTCTGCATCACGCCACATTTATAGAATACTCTAAAAAGATTTTCCCGTATTGTACGCAAACGACACGGCTCTCGGTCAGTTTTGAGGACTTATTTTGGCCTCAAAAAGCAGTTCCTAATCGGCTAAAAATTAGATCCGCAAACCGCGTGGAATGCGCCCAAATAAAAAGAGCGCAGCCATGCAACCACGCTCTCTTTTTCAGGCTTTATTCGATTGTTTACTGGGCAGCTTTGGGTGCTGCATCGAGGAATGGTGTGATGATCGGCAGCAGCAGATCGGTACGAGTCAGGATGGTGAAGTGCGAGGTAGCAGGCAGCATCGCCAGTTGAGCACTAGGCAGTCCCACGAAATCACCGGCTACATCACCGCCCAACAGTTTGAAAAGTTCAACGGCATGGCCTGTAGTCACGTAATCCGAGTCGCCAGCAATTACCAGCGTCGGGATTTTGATGTTTGCCACATCTTTCGACCAGTCATAGGTTTCGCTGAGTAAAGCACCGGATTTGCCCACTAACTTCGACCAATCATCCAGCTTAGGCGCGACGCTCGAATAGTATCCATACATCGGAGTTTGCAGCATCTGGCTAGCGGCATCGGCATTCATGCCCGACATGCCAGCCGCGAATTCAGGACGGACACCAGCGCTCTTAAAAGCCGTCGAAACCAGCACCAGTTTGCGTATCACTTCGGGATGACGAATTGCTGTTTGCAGCGCGACACCACCACCCAGTGAATAGCCTAAAACATCTGCTTTTTCGAAACCCAAGCTTTTAATCAAGGCTGCCACATCATCTGCCATGAACTCGAACTTCAATGGACGGTCAATATCGGCGGTGTGTCCGTGCGCCTGTAACTCGACCGCGATCACCTGCCGCGTTTGTGACAACAGCGGTATAACCTGCTGGAACTCCACAATGCCGCCGAGTCCGCCGTGCAGCAGGACAATGGGATCGCCTGTGCCGTAAATCTCATAGTACATTTCGAGGCCGTTCACCGCTGCATAACCGGTTTTTGAAGGGGCAGCCGTTGTGGGTGCTTCAGCAGTGGCATCGGTCTGTGCCTTTGCAATAACGGATGTTGATAGGATAGTCGCCAATGTCGCGAGTGTTAGAACCAAAAGCTTTCTCATCATCTCTGTTCTCCTTGGTTGTTATTCGAACATATGTAGCATATAACAGCCGAGGAAAAAGGTATTGTACGCAAACGACACGCGCCTCGCTCAAATTTTGTGGACACGTTTTTGCTCTCTCATAATCACCAAAATCATCCGCGCCATCTTCCCAAAATTGTACTTTTCTATGGTGCTTTGCGTAGGGCTTTCCGTTTCTGAATTCTCATATCCGTTTTTGGGGTTAGAAGAACATACTTAGCTGAATATGGATACTCAGCTCGTTTAACGTCGCCACCTTCCTCAAGATAAACGAGAGCAGCATTAACGATTTCAGGCAGGTCTGTTTCTTGATTTTTTAACTCTGTTTGCAAGATGCGTGTGTAATAATCGACATCGTCTTGCTGAAGTATCCATTTCAACCAACTTGTAAACCAATAACCGTCAAATCGACGTAAATCAGGCGTATCGCATTTAAGACAATTTCCTGTTGCCAAACAAATTTCTCGATAAATACCAATATCGCTGAAGAGATCGATTCTATTCTTTCAGTCGTCTGTCTCCGTTTCTATTGTCTGTTAGATGTAGTTGGTGATCTCACTTCTTATAATTTAGGTTTACTGGAGTGGATCCGATTTCATGGAGTCAGGGAATAGTATAGCTGTTCAAACTCGTCAGGGCTGAAAT
>JACDGI010000839.1 GCA_013821665.1 Anaerolineae bacterium | reverse complement strand
GAGCGCGCTCATAAACTGCTGCGTCATATGCTCGAAGAGGCCGGTCATCACGTATGAAAGGGCGGTCACATGGGCACTCAACTCACCCCGATCATCCAATGAGTTCGCTGGAATGGCTTTGCCGAAGCTGTAATTGCCGGTGAGTTCTTGCGCGTCATTGAAATAACGGTCAGCCGACACATAAAATTCGGGCTGAAGCTGCATTTGTTGGCTGGTCTCGTCGTAATGAATCACCCCATAAATAGCGACTTTTGCGCTCCGGTCATTCAATACGCTGATGGCCGCTTGCTGTCGGGCTTGTGCGTCTTTCCCTGTGATGCGTGCCACACCGGATGGCCCATCCAGTTTGTAACTCAAATTCAATTTGCTGCTGCCGAGTTCAGAACCGAGTTGTTGGTCGAGCGATTTCGCAAAACGTTCGATGACCGCGTCCGCATCGCTCTGTGTAATTTTATCAGGTGCATCCACCACAAAATAACTGATCACCACACTCACATCATAATTTTGCAGAGCCACAGTCGGTGCTGGCACGAGCGTCGGCACAGCCGTTTGCACGCCGTTGATTCCCTCGCGAACAGCCAAACTAATCCCACCGAATATCACCACAATCACGGCGATTATGGCTGCGATGATACTTGCTGTCCGTATGATTCTGCGATAAGGCGATTGCGGCGGCGGCAGTGCCACCAGCAGCTTTTGGAAACCCAGTGCGTAATTAGTCGTCAAATCGGCATACTGTACGCGGTCGAGATGGATCGTGGCTAAGGCATGGTCATCAAGGATACGGCGCACGATAACCGGATAGATTGGCTTGCCTTCACTCTGAGCTTGAGCGATCTCTTGAGGGCAGTAGGGCGAGGCCAAGAAATCCGGCGAGATACAGGCAATCACACCCTCGGAGAGCGACATCTGTTTGGTGAGTTCGCGCTGCCAATCTTCACCCGGTTCGATGCCGCGTTCATCGACATCCATCCACAACACATAACCGCGTTGGCGTAAATCCGACACCAACTTATCCACAGCGATCCGGTCGCTGCGGCTGTAACTGATAAAGAAATGGGTGCGTGCGTTTGATTTGGTCATGTGACTCATTATAGGAGTGCTGAATGTCACCCGCAAGTTATCCGGCTGTCACATCTGGAAACATGCCGCTGGCGGTCTTGATATTTTCTTGATGCCCTGCCTCTAAACCCTGAGACCCTTTTGACCTTCGAAGATCAATAATTATTTTGCATGTGGACGACTTGAAGGTGTAGCAGTCAATCGCTCATCAATACTAATGTCATCAGAGCCTTGAATGTTGCCAATAGGATGCTGAATGATGAACCATAAACCAACGTGGTGGAAGCTCTATTTGTTTGCGGCTGTAGCCTGTGCTGCCCTGTTCCTTTTCCCGCCGACCAATACGGCTGTCCTGCTTGTATGGATGATTGTGGTCTATGGGGGAATCGCCTTCTGGTTGAAAACCAACGAAGCGCTGATGCCCGAAAAAGTAATCTACCGGCACACGGTTGTCTCAGCACCCGTAGACGAATTCTACGATGAAGATCGGCTTTACCTGCAAGAATTGGGCACTGAAATAGCCGATGATAATCTTCTGGACAGTCCTCACGAAACGGCTTAATCCGCCACAATTTGAGACCGGAAAACCGGTGGACGTTCAGATATTTCCGCGCTAGACATTCCACAAGCTGTTCACTTCTGGGTACTTTATGTTGGCTTGAAGGCTATTGACCCTTCAAGCCAATTATGTTTAGGTACGATACAATACACGCATGGATAATTACCGTCCTGATCCTGATGACTTGCTGGCCGCTGTGCAGAAAGATGAAGATCGTCAGCACCGTGGCAAGCTCAAAATCTTTTTTGGCATGGCCGCCGGTGTCGGTAAAACCTATGCCATGCTAGATAATGCGCGTCACCGTAAAGCTGAGGGTGTCGATGTCGTTATTGGTTACGTCGAAACTCACAAACGCGCCGAAACCGATGCGCTCCTCGTGGGATTAGAAGTCGTTCCGCGCCAAAAAATAGAATATCGCGGCACAGTCCTTGAAGAAATGGATACCGATGCCATCATCGCCCGTAAGCCCAAGCTGGTCTTGGTCGATGAATTGGCACATACCAACGTTTCTGGCGCACGTCATGTCAAACGGTATCAAGATGTCATCGAACTGCTCGAATACGGTTTCAACGTTTATACCACCGTCAACGTCCAGCACTTCGAAAGTCGCGCCGATACCGTTAAACAAATTACCGGCATCACCGTCCACGAAACCGTTCCTGACTCAATCCTTGACCTTGCCGATGAAATTGAACTGATTGACCTTTCACCGGATGACCTCCGCAAACGCTTGGCAGAAGGTAAAGTCTATACGGCTGACCGTGCTGATGTGGCTGCCAATAGTTTCTTCCGCACGGGTAATCTGACTGCTTTGCGTGAAATGTCTCTGCGCCTGACAGCCGAGCATGTTGACCATCAATTGCAGGATTACATGCAGTTCAAAAGTATCGCCGGCCCTTGGAAATCTGGTGAACATTTGATGGTTGCGGTAGGTCCCACGCCTTTTTCGGAGCAGCTTATTCGCTGGACTCGTCGCATCGCCTACAACCTCGAAGCCCCTTGGATAGCAGCTTATGTCGAAACCACGCGAACTCTCTCACCGGAAGCTAAATCACGCTTAGCGGAGAATCTAGCTTTTGCCCGTGATCTCGGTGGCGAGGTCTTAGTGAGTGCTGGAAATAATATCGACTCGGTTCTCATCCAACTGGCTCGGCAGCGCAACGTAACCCAGATGATTGTGGGAAAACCCACAAGCAACCGTTGGCAGCGCTTGATGCGTGGTGGCTCATTGGTCGATAAGCTCATCAAAGCCAGCGGTGACATTGATATTTTTGTGGTTACAGGTGATAAAAAGGAAGAAAATGGCTCACGCCTAAGTTTATTCCAGCCCATTTCGCATTCGTCATGGCGGCAGTATCTTATTGCGCTCATCGTAGTTGCTATCATTACAGCCTTTAATTTGGTACTGGTGAATTTGTTGAGCTACGAGGCAGTTGGTCTCACTGAACTCTTTGCCGTGTTGCTCATTGCGGTTTATGTGGGACGTGGCCCTGCATTGCTTGCAGCGGCGGCTAGTGCCATGACATGGAATTTTCTCTTTATTACACCACGTTTCACATTGGAAATATCCCGTCTTCAAGATGTTATTTTATTCTCGATGTATTTTGTAATTGCCATCCTTACCGGCAATTTAACGGCTCGCATCCGCAGGCAGGAACGCCAAGCGAGTTACAACGCGGATCGGACACTG
>JACDGI010000838.1 GCA_013821665.1 Anaerolineae bacterium | reverse complement strand
GGATTACGCAGGGGTATCATTTGGCTTCCTGATACCCCTGTTTCATGGAGAACTTCGACTAGCCGCCGAATGTAGCCTGCAAACCGTCAATCAACTGCTGTTTCTGGGCGGCTGTCAGGTTGGCTTCGGGGTGCATCGGTAAATAAATAGCGGGTGGCATCGCCCCTTTTTGGATTTGCTCAATCATTTCGTCGCCTTCAAGGTGTCTGCCTGTGGAGAAATTGAGCTTTTGCCGTCCTTCATTAACATCCTTATTGACCAGCCAGGATACCGGCGCGATATTGGAATACCACATAGCGCGGGTTTCATTGCTATGGCAGTCAAAACAGGCCGAGCGTGCCAGTTGTTCCGTTTGTGGCGAGTCCCACGGGATCGTATGGGTGACAGGCGGATTTCCCGGCGTAGCAAATTTGGCGCTGATGCTGCTCGCGGGTATCAACTGAAAAATGACAAAACCAACGATACCGATGCCAATTATGCTGAGTATGATGATGCGAACACGACGGGACATAGTAAGCTAACCTCGCTACATGACTTGGATCCTATGATTGGTTATCCTCCAATCAGTTAAATTTCCACAGTGTCAAATGTAACGACGTGTTACGTAGTCTAGCCGCCGTTAAAATCGTCCACGCCGAATGTCGCGATAAGCCCGTCAATCAACTGTTTCTTTTGCTCGGCGGTCAAGTTCGCTTCGGGATGCAGCGGCAGGTAAACATTTTTTGGCATCTCGCCGCTGTCAATTTGTTTCTCCATCTCATCGCTAAACAGATGGGTATTCGTCGAGAAGTTCATCTTGCGCCGTCCCTCGTTGATGTCATGGTTCACCAGCCACGCCATCGGCGCAATATTGGAATACCACGGATAATGGGTTTCGTTGCTGTGGCAGTCAAAACAGGCAGAGCGTGCCAGTGTCTCGGTCTGCGGCGAGTCCCACGGGATTGTGTAGGTCACAGGTGGATTGCCGGGTGAGGCAAAGTCAGCGCTGATGCTGCCAGCCGGTATCGACTGAAAAACAATAAATCCGATGATACCGATCCCAATGATGCCTAGGATGATGTTGCGTGTTCTTCGGGACATGGTCATCTTACCTCGCTACATTGCTTTAATTCTGTATCGCTCTCCATGCGCCAATTGGATTGCGACATGCGTCAAAAATCAGGAAGTGTTACCAGACGAAATCCATTTTAACAAATTGTGTTATCGTCGATTATAGATAAAGGAGGCTCAAAAATGATTCAAATCACTGTGGATATACCTGATGAACTGGAAGCCGCGGTTCGCAATGTTGCGGCACGTACACATCGCAATGTTGAAGATATTTTGCAGGACTGGTTAGAACAATACGTATCTCAAACGCCAACAGCTTGGCTAGACGATGCGCGTTTGCTTGAAATCGCTGAGACTCAAATGTCAGAGGTCCATCAGGAAGAACTGAGTAATCTGCTGGAAATCAGTCGGGAAGCAATCATATCGCCCTATCAACGTAATCGCCTAGACGAACTCATTCAGATCTACGGGCAGAGCATGGTGCGAAAAGCCGAAGCGATGAAAATAGCCGTTGAACGCGGACTCATTCCGCCCCTGAATCCATAAACCATGCCCTCGAAAATATCACATTTTACACTTTGTGCAACGTGCTATTAAACAGTTTTTGAGTCCCGTTTACGGGGCTTTATTCATCTTGCCGGAGGGTTTATCCTCCGGCAAACTTACCTTAACGCACTAGCCGGGAATACACAGGATTTGTCCCGGTAAAATCAGGTTCGGATTAGTAATGTTGTTGGCAGTCACGAGTGCCTGAATAGTCGTGTGATATTCGAGTGCGATGATGCGTAGGGTTTCGCCACGCAAAACGGTATGCTTGGCAATACATATTGCTTGTCCTGCGGCTGCCGTTGTAGGTGTCGCTGCGACAGTAGCCACCGGAGCAACTGTAGCTTCCGGCGCTGGGGTTGCCGTCGTTGAGGTACTTCCCGGTTCTGCGCCATAAGCACGCGGCGGTGTAATCAACTGTTCTGACCAACCGTTAGCCACTGCCACCTTATTCAAGGTCGTTTGTATTTGTAAGCCTCGCTGATATTCGTTTTGGCTGATGTCCCGCAGATCATCGACATTAACCTTACCATCCGGGTCGATATGAATATCGACAGTCTGGTTCGACAATAACGATGCCTTGTCCGTACCGACACGCTGGATGATGTTGCCACGATGAATGGTACAAACGGATGGGGTAATCGTCAGCAGTGTGCCGGGACTAAACTCGGTATCCACCCCGTTGAACATCATATTGACGGTGATATTTCCCGGTGTTTGGATAGTGAGTGTCGGCTCGGCTTCGTAGCAATCTTTTTTGCCGGGTCCCGGCAGAAAGTAGAAAGATTGGAAAGCGCCCTGTTGTTGGCTATCAGCCGCAACCTCGTTGGTTAGCTTAGCATCGCCCATTAGCATGAAGATCACCGCCTGACCGGGCAGCGTGTTCGGCACGTTCGCCTGCACATTCAGCAAGGCCACACCGAAGCTGTTGTCGGTCAGACTGAGCGGTTGCGGGTGAATTTCACGGAGTTTGAGTAGTTCCGAACGGTCGCCGGGGTTGGTAAAGAAGTCTGCCGGACGCGGGTTGTCAAAGGTCACGCTGTCCACAGTCTTCGAGCCGTAGCAAGCTGCATTGCGGCTCAATGGATTGCACAGCTCCGCCACCGACTTTAAAGCCGTTTCAACATCGCCGGAACAATCGCTGACTTGTGCGTGAACGATGGCAACCGTACAGGTTATAAAAAATAGAAAAAGGAAAATTCGCTTGCGCATGATTCACTCCCCCAAAGAACAATTCCACCAATTGAATGTACCTTCCAATATATGTGGATTTTGTCAGCAGAGCGAATCAATTTATGAGGTACGCACAACTTGTAGGCCGAACGCCACCGCCATCCCAATGCCCACGCACCACGGCACCACGCCCAGCGCCATGCCGATCACCAGTGAACGTGGTTTGACTCCCAACGACAGTCCGATAAGTGCCCCGATCTGTGCGCCCAGTGTGATCGGAGCCAGCAGCGATAAGCCGATCAAGCCGTAGCGATCCCACACCCGCCAGATGAGTTTGTTGGGGTCATGCGTCGTACTGATATTGAAGCGCTTTGTCAGCCGTTCACGTAGCGGCGCACCAACGAGTACGATAACTACACACCTGCCGCATAACTGACTCCGGCAGTCAACGCCGCCACCCAAATAGGTAACTGCAAGGCTACACCAGCCGGTATCGCCGCGATGAAGTATAAAAACGCCAATCCAAATGTGCTGATAATTGC
>JACDGI010000837.1 GCA_013821665.1 Anaerolineae bacterium | reverse complement strand
GCGTTAGCCCACGCACACAGGAAATCTTTGAGGATTTGGGCGTACTAAAAACGCTTTCGGCCTGTGCTTCACCTTTCTTGCCGATGCGCTTTTATGATGCGGATAACAATCTGGTGCGGGAAATCAATGGCACAGCTAATCCGGCGGCTGTATCCACACCCGATATGCCTTATCGTGTTCCGTTGATGATTAGTCAAACCGACACGGAAGCCGTTCTACGTGACCGGTTAGCGGTGTTTGGTTATCAGGTGGAGATGGGGTGTGCGTTGACCGATTTCGTCCAACACGAGGATCATGTGCTGGCGATGGTCGAGCATGATGGTGAAGTTGAAACCATCCGCGCCCGTTACGTGCTGGGGTGCGATGGAGGACACAGCATCGTGCGGAAGACTGCGAACTTCAGCTTTCTTGGCGAAACGTGGGAGGATACGCATCAACTTTTTGCGAACGTTCACCTCGAAGGGTTAGCACCGGATTATTGGTACACATGGACACTGCCGACATTAGGATCGGTGATGTTGCAACCGATGCGTGATGGTCAGTGGTTTTTTGCGGCTCCGGCTCTGCCAGATGAAAAGGGTGAACTGTCACCAGCCTCACTCGAAACGCTGCAAAGCCTGATTGATGCGGCGGTCAAATCACCCAAGATCACATTGACAGATGCCTCGTGGATCACCGTTTGGCGGCCTAATATTCGAATGGTAGATCAGTATCGCACCGGACGTATTTTGCTGGCAGGTGATGCTGCTCACGTCCATTCGGCGGCGGGTGGGCAGGGAATGAACACCGGCATTCAAGATGCTTATAACCTCGGTTGGAAGTTAGCCTATGTGCTGCGCGGCGCACCTGATTCGCTGCTTGATACCTATCAGGCCGAGCGGTTGCCAGTTGCCAAAGGTGTTTTGGACTCGACCTCCAATCGTCATAAAGCCTTTAAGCAAACCGATGTGGGTGGCAAAACAACAGGCGTTCAAGCACTGACTAATTTAGTGAGTGGGAAAGACACCTTTGCGGATGTGTCGCAGTTGAGTATTGCCTACCGCGAAAGTTCGCTATCCGTCAATGTGGATGAGGGGACAGGCATTCGTGCCGGTGATCGTGCGCCAGATGCACCTTGCATACGGATTTGTGATGGTAAAGCGGTTCGCCTTTTCGATGCTTTTCAAGGCACACACTTCACATTGCTCAGTTTCGGCAATCAGTCTGCACCATGTCTGCCACATCAATATCGCTGTGATGTGCAGGTCTATCAGGTGAGTTACTCGGATGACCTTAGCAACTGCAACGACCACATCTTTTTGGATTGCGAAGAACATGGGCGTAAGGCATATGGCGTGACTGATGATGCGCTGGTGCTGGTGCGCCCTGATGGCTACATTGGTCTGACTGTGGGCAATAACAATATGCAGCCGGTGATTGATTATCTAGAGCAGATTATGGGGCATTGAAAATTAAAACGACGAAACCATCACCCGTTTATATTGAGTTTAAATAACTCCGGTATGGTAGAGACATTCAATCACAACACGCTTGTGTTTAGTTCACGGAGAAATATCAGAAGATGGAAAATCGATCAGAAATGTACCAGCCTGCCAGTTTAGAGGCTGATGCGAAATCAGGAGTATCGCTCAAAGAGATCAAATGGGGGCGTTTGCTTAGTTATTTGAAACCTTATAAAGGTCGTATGGCGATTGCGATTGTCGCGCTGTTGGTATCAAGCGGTTTAGGGCTGGCCTTCCCGGCAGTTATCGTTAGTCTGCTGGATACTGTAACCAAGGCCAAGGATGGCAACGCACTCAATGTGCTGGCTGGCATATTAGTTGGTATCTTATTGCTGCAAGCGGTCTTCAATTTCGCCCAATCATATTTGCTGGCTTACATCGGCGAAGGGATTGTCTACGACCTGCGGACATCGTTGTACGGTCATCTCCAAAACCTATCGCTCGACTTTTATGCGGTGCGGCGTGTCGGTGATCTGGTATCCCGCTTGTCGAGCGACGTGACGCAGATGCGAACCGTATTGACAACCACCGTGACCAGTTTCCTCAGTCAGTTGGTCTCATTGGTGGGTTCAGTCGCTATTTTATTGAGCATGAATACGCACTTCACCTTATTCATCTTGGGGTTAGCGCCGGTGTTGATTGCGGTTGCAGTCGTGTTTGGTCGCCGCATCAATAAAGGCAGCACGCGTATTCAGGATCAACTGGCGAATTCAACTGTGGTGGCGGAAGAAGGTTTGCAGGGTATCCGCGTCGTCAAGAGTTTCGGGCGTGAAGCCTATGAAACTGGACGTTATGACGCTGCCATGAAAGAAACGTTCCGTGCCTCGCTGAAGATGGCGGTTTATAACTCGCTATTTACGGCTGTGATGATGTTCCTCGGCTTCGGTTCAATCGCGGCGATTGTGTGGTACGGCGGTCATGAAGTCATTGACGGTCGGCTGACCCCGGCTATGATTACGGGCTTCCTGATGTACGGCATAGGTATCGCGGCCAGTTTAGGTGGATTAGGCAGCCTGTGGGGACAGGTTAGTGCGGCTATTGGTGGCGTTCGGCGTGTGTTCGAACTGCTTGATACGCAATCCGCCGTGCAAGATGCGCCTAATGCGGTTGAAATGCCTGCCTCACAGGGGCAAATTACCTTCGAGGATGTGTCGTTTGGTTACAACCAAGAGACACCAGTGTTACAGCATGTGCCGCTCGAAATCCATGCTGGTGAAATTTTGGCGCTGGTCGGGCCTAGTGGGGCTGGTAAGAGTACTGTACTCAACCTTATTCCGCGCTTCTATGATCCGACATCAGGCAGCATCCGTATTGATGGCTATGACTTACGTAACGTGACACAAAGCAGCTTGCGTGACCAAATCGGTATTGTCCCGCAGGAAACGATTTTGTTTGGCGGCACGATCCGCGAAAATATTCTTTACGGACGGTTGGATGCTTCCGAGGCCGAAATGATCGAAGCGGCACGCGCTGCGAACGCCCATGACTTCATCATGAGCTTCCCGAAGCAGTACGAGACGTTGGTAGGGGAACGAGGCATTAACTTGAGCGGTGGTCAACGTCAGCGGATCGCAATTGCCCGTGCTATCCTGAAAGACCCTGCCATCCTGCTGCTGGATGAAGCCACCAGTTCGCTGGACAACGAATCAGAAGGTGTGGTGCTGGAAGCCCTTGACCGATTGACGCAAAACCGGACAACGATTATTGTCGCTCACCGTTTGAGCACCATCAAAGTGGCGCACCGCATCGCTGTGGTGGATGAGGGTCGAATCGTGGAATTGGGTACACATGACGAACTGATGGCGCTGAA
>JACDGI010000836.1 GCA_013821665.1 Anaerolineae bacterium | reverse complement strand
GGATAAAGCCGCCAAAAGTGGTGATGTCACTATGCGGATGCTGGCACCCACACTCCATTATGATTTCACGCTCGTCTCCGAGATGAAAGGAAAAGCTGAAACCTTTAAGATGATTAAAGCCGATGTGCTGATGCTAGGCGGCAGCGCAAGTCCTGCGTGGCTGAAATTAGCTCTGGATACCTTGGAGAAAATTTTGCCCCACGTGAAGCGGGTCGAGTTTCCCGGCTTTGATCATGGTAGTTCCAGTGATTTGAGTGCCACCAATCGCACCAGCCATCCGGATGTCATCGCCGCCGAAATGCGCCGTTTTTTCGCCGGATAAATGAGCATATGAGAAGTGTTTCACTTCCCGCAGGCTGTGAAAAGTGAGGCGATTTGAGAGGGTGGCGCTAGGGGAATAATGAGCATGATCTGAGGCAGTCGCCGAATCGCTTGTCACTGCTTGAAGAGTGTGTTAGCATAAAATTCTAGCATCTATTGGCTAGTTATTGACCACTTTTTGCAGATGACAGGCTGATCGTATGAATGTTCTCAATCTTGCATCTGCCAGTGATGAACCGCTCTATAATATCGGCATCGTCTCGCGCATGACTGGCATTCCGGTTGCCACCCTCCGCGTATGGGAGCGCCGCTATGGTTTCCCGAATGCCACCCGCACACCGGGAGGCCATCGCCTTTGCTCCGAACGTGAAGTGATGCGGCTGCGCTGGGTCAAAGCCCGTGTCGATGACGGTATGCAAACGGGTCAAGCCATCCGCGCCCTGCAACACATGGAACTGGAAGGGCGTTTCTCCGAGATTACACCCGCGCCGGTTATGCGTGCCGCCATGATGGATACCTCGCTGATGGCTTTCCATCAACGTTTATTGGATTTACTCATCGAAAATGAACTGCAACTCGCCGACCAAATGCTGGGCGAAGTGCTGACGCTTTACCCCCTCGAAGATCTCATTTTAGATGTCATTGCCCCTACGATCCATGCCATCGGTCAATCTTGGGAAGATGGAAAGATCAGTGTCGCTACCGAACACTTAGCCACCAATTTCCTGCGCCAACATCTTCTGGTATGGATGATGACCGGGCCAGCCGCTTATGATCGTGTTCCGCCCACTGTTTTGTCCTGCGCCCCCGATGAATGGCATGAGGGTAGTCTACTCATTATGAGCGTATTATTGCGTCGTCGGCGTTGGCCTGTAGCCTATTTAGGACAGGCTGTACCCTTGCCGGATTTAGCCGCGCTCGTCAATAAGATTCATGCGCCAGCCGTCGTTTTAGTCGCGATGGTCGAACGGACAGCCGAACACCTAATCGACTGGCCGAACTTCTTTCCTGATACGAAGGAAACAGGCCGCCCAGTGGTGGTTTTTGGTGGGGCTATCTTTAGCGAACATCCCGAATGGCGCGAAAAAGTTCCCGGCGTATTTCTGGGTGCGTCGATGCGAGAAGGTGTCGAAAAACTTGACTCCCTACTGCACACCATGTTCTCAACCAGCGAATGAATTTGATTCTATTTTGAATCCTCATCTCTGGGTGTAGCATCTAAGAGTGTTTCAACATGTTTACGTAGCGCTGGAAGATAATCTTGCACAATTTCCCATACGATGTCGATATTAGTAGAGAAATAATGATGCACGACACGATCTCGAAATCGTCCGATGTTTCGCCATTGGATTTCTGGCGTTTTCGCTTTCATATCATCTGGTAGATTCTTAACCGCTTCTCCAATTATCATCAGATTGAACAGAACGCCATCTATCCTCAACTGATCTGCTTTAAAACCATCTTCTGTAATGTCGTTAAGATAAGTTTGTATTTGTTGGCTCGCCTTTAGGATGTCTTTCAGATAGAGTTCATAAACCCTCGACATAACGCACCTCAGGCAGTACCAAAGGGCGAAGCTCAATCCTTAAATCTTGCTCTGGCACTAAATCAACAGGACTACCGAAATGATCTTCCAAGAAATTCCACACATCCATCCAACGAACAAAAGTCATGTTTTCCATCGAAAATAGCAGATCAATATCGCTGTTGGAGTGTTGTTCACCACGCACGTATGAGCCGAAAAGCCCAATTTTTTTGACACCCATATTTCTCAGCGTATCCCGATTTTGGCGTAGGAAGTCAAGAATAGATTCGGCACTCCATTCAATTTGCGCCGCACGAATGTCATTGTAGGCCATTTCAAACCCCTTCTGAACGAGTTTCTTCAGATAATCACTTCCGCGCCGTTAGTGGCCTTACACACATAAATCGCGGGGGTGAGTCCGGTGTTGTTCTGATAAGTTCCTGCGACTGCCACAGCAAAACGTTCTGCTTTATCCACATCCACCAGTGCCACCGCGCAGCCCGCGAAACCGCCACCGGTCATCCGTGCGCCATAGCAGCCTTCTTCGCGCCGTGCCGCATCCACAATCGCGTTGAGCGCATCGCTGGAAATTTCAAAGTCGTCGCGCATACTGACGTGGCTTTCATCCATCAACTTGCCTAACGCAGACGCATCCCCACGTTTCATGGCCTCGCCTGCTTCGAGCGTCCGCGCATTTTCGGTGATGACATGTCGCGCGCGTCGGCGTGTTACTGGATCAAGCAAACTGGCTTTATCCTCGAACTGCTCAATCGTTAGATCGCGCAGCGCCTTGACTGCGAAGAAGTGTGCCGCACTCTCGCAGCTTTCGCGACGTTCGTTATAAAGCGAGTCGACCAACCCGCGCCGTGTTGCCGTGTCCAACACCACAATCACTGTGCCGGGGGGTAGGGGAAAGAGTTGGCATTCCAATGAACGGCAGTCGATCAGCAGCGCATGATCGGCCTTGCCCGCAGCCGAAATCATTTGATCCATGATGCCGGTCTTTGCGCCAACCCAATTGTTCTCGGCAGCTTGCCCGATCTTCGCCATGACTGGTGCGCTCCACTCGAAGCCGGATGTCACCGCGAAAGCACGAGCCGTTGCCATCTCAATCGCAGCGGACGATGATAATCCCGCGCCACCCGGCACATCACTGGCAAGCACACCATCCCAGCCATTGAGCTGATAACCATCATTCGTCAGTACCCACGCGATGCCGCGCAGATACTCGATCCAACCATCTTTAGCCGTCTCGTAATCATCCAGCGAAAAGGTAATCGTTTGTTCGTAAAAGGTCGAGTATACCGAAACCTGCCGGTCATCGCGTGGGCGCAGCGCGATCCATGCTGCCTTATCAATCGCCATCGGCAGCACGAAACCGTCGTTGTAATCGGTATGTTCGCCGATTAAATTGACGCGTCCCGGCGCTTGGTAAATTTGCGGTTCTCCGCCGAAAATCCGTCTGTA
>JACDGI010000101.1 GCA_013821665.1 Anaerolineae bacterium | reverse complement strand
GGCAATAACCTGACCGATTTCTTCGTCGAAAATCAGTTGGCGGCGCTGCAAACGCTCCTTCTTTTTCTCGCTCTTCTTCTTGCTGGAAGGTTTATTGTCCAGATCGCCGTCTTCTTCGTCTTCTACAACCGCCGCGACGACAACCGGTTTTTCCTTCCAAACCGCAGCAGGTTTGACAGGCTTCGGCGCGTCGATTGGCAGATCTTCATCACCAAATGCGCCTGCGGGTACAACATCGTCTTCCATTGTCTCGACATCACCTTGAGGTGCAGCCGCAACCACAGCAACTTCCAGTTCCATAACTGGTTCTTCAACTTCTGCCGGTTCTTCTTCGCCTTCTGGGATAACGATCTTATCCAGTGCCGCTTGAACACGCATCAACGAGTCGTCTGGCAAATCCTTCAACAGATAGCGCAGTCGATCTTCGTCGATCAGGAAGCGCCACATGATTTCGCCAACATTTTCCAGTGTTTGCAATACTTCGATAATGCTATCCGGCAAATCAAGCGTCGTAATCGGTAGTGTAAACGCACGCTGTGGCAGAGTCGCTTTAACAGCATTAATTTCATTCACACGGGCTTGACGAGCCGCATCACGCCGCGCCAACAAACGCCGTTCGACAATATCTGCGAACTTCGCCAGCGTATTGTATTCCTCTGGCATCACGGTCTTGTTAGCATTCTTCTTTTCAATGATCCGCTGCACGTCTTCGATCATTGTGGCGTTTTGAACCTTCAAATCGCCCAATGCAGGATTGTCGAGGTTATTGAGCGCGTCTGAAACGGCTTCGGTAACGCTCTTAATATCAATGCGCCATCCGGTGAGCTTGGCAGCCAAACGGGCATTCTGCCCTTCACGGCCAATTGCTAATGACAATTGGTCATCGGGCACAATCACCACAGCCGTGCGACCCGTGTCGGGATCATCTTCCAAGAAGACACCACTGACGCGCGAGGGGCTGAGCGCCTTCGCAATAAATTGTTCCTGATTGAGATTCCACTCAATCACGTCAATCTTTTCGTCATGCAGTTCTTTGACGATGTTCTGGATGCGGATGCCACGCATACCGACGCAAGCACCAACCGGATCAATACCCTCTTGCAGTGCTGCTACGGCAACCTTTGAACGGTAACCAGCTTCACGCGCGATATTCTTGATTTCAACTTGGCCGTTGTAGATTTCAGGAACTTCGTATTCCAATAAACGGCGCAGCATATTGCGATGGCTGCGGCTGACAATAATCTGCGGACCGCGATTGCTGTTCTTAACTTCAAACAGATAAGCACGCACTTTATCATGCGGCTTATAACGCTCACCCGGAATTTGCTGGTTGCGCGGCATCATGGCTTCGGCGCGTCCCAAACTGAGGGTAATCACCGCAGCATTGACGCTCTGAACCGTACCGGTAATTAAATCGCCTTCGCGATCAATGTATTCGTCATAGAGCGATTGGCGTTCAGCCTCGCGGATTTTTTGCAGAATAACCTGTTTGGCTGTCTGCGCCGCGATACGACCGAACTTCTTGGTTGTACCCTCAAGCTGCACCATCACAGTGTCGCCGAGGTTACATTCTGGCTCGAAGTAACGCGCTTTTTCCAGCGTCACTTCGGTGTGGTCGTCCATCACTTCTTCGACGACCTCTTTTTCGACAAAAATGCGTGCGCGACCTGTGCTGGGGTCAATTTTGACATCAACAGCCTGTGCGGCACTTGCACCCACATCCCTGCGATAGGCCGAGACGAGCGCATTTTGCAATGCCTCCATCACGACATCTCGTGGAAGTGACCGAAGCTCTGTAATTTCACCAAACGCGATTTCAAACTCGCTTTTCATATACCCCTGACCATATCCCCCTCGCAAGGGATAAACGCCTTATATTTTTGTGGTTAATCATACACGAAATAATCGAAAGAGGGATGATAACCAACGATGCAACTTGCACAATAATGACGAAAAGTGGGGGTTGCCCACTTTTCTCACACACAAATACTTTATCACATGACCGAACAAATGACAAGTCTCGTCCCGTACTGGAACGTCCTAACCTGCTGCCGTAGCCTCTGGTGTTATTTCAAGCGTACTCTCAGCAGGTTCAATCGTCACTTCAACACTGTTTCCAGCATTTTGCTGTCTGTTCCCAGACTGCGGTTGAACAATCACCGCACCGTCATTCGGCTGCACCACTACTGGTGCAGGGAAAGGCGCAAAGCGCAGTATACGCCCTGTACCGGCATCTGCCACATAAACATTGCCAGCCGCATCTAGATCAATGCCGCCTACACTGTTCAGTTGGCCGGGGTTCAAGCCAGTGGTCTCACGGCTGAGTTCACCAAATGAACCCACGCAGCTACCATCTGTGTTATAGACCAACACGCGCCCCGCATCAGGATCAGTGATATAGACCAACTTACGGGCACTATCCACAGCCATATAGGGACGATTACCCTGATCTTCGAGCCAACCGCGTACCTTAAAGCTGTTGATTGCTAAACCGCCAGCATCTTTGTAAGTTTTGACAGGCGCACCATCTAAGGAGAAGACCGATATACGCTTGTTCCAATAATCCGTTACGTATAGCAAATTATCTGGACTAACTGTGACACTGCTCGGCTCATCCAACTGCCCCATGTCGCTGCCCGACGAACCAATATCGCGCAGATACTGACCTGTACTCGTATAAACCCGGATGCGCTTGTTACCCGTGTCAGCCACATAAACATTTTCTTGGCTGTCAACGGCGATACCACGCGGCCCCCAGAACCCATCAGACGGTTCCGCCTGTGCGCTATCGCCAAATTCACCACGCTGTCCCCACATATTCAGAAATTTACCATCTGGAGTAAACACCTGAATGCGGTAGTTCCATGTGTCAGACACATAGATATTGCCGCTTGGGCCAATGGCAATACCACTCGGACGGTTGAACACGCCACCACTATCGGCTGCGCTCGTCTTATTAAAATAAGGATCGCCTTCGGTGTATATCTGTCCTAACTGACCAAAACTGCTGAGATAAGTGCCATCTGGATTGAATATCGATATGCGATGGTTGAATTCCTCGGCAGCATAGATTTTCCCATCTTTACTAATGGCAATTTGGCGCGGGTGATTCATTGCCAGAGTATTCTGTCCTGTGATCTCATAGGTCTGATTCGCTTGGAGAGCTTGCCAATTCGCCGTACATTGGTTGGTTTGTAAGGTGTTCGCGGCCAACGCCTGACCGTCACCAACACCCAAATTCCAAACCTGCGCTGCAATATCTTTGCGAACAAAAACGTACATGCGGTCAGCGACAGGCCACTTCGTCAGACTGAAATCTTTCTGAGTTGCCACGCCATAAGCCGTATAATCGCGCCGCCACCAAATATCCCATATCCCCTGCCGGATTGCGGCTGAATTGGGGTTCGTAAGATCAAGCGTATTAATGACACGGTCTGCCGTCAAATTGAAATAATCCTGCATCGGCCACCACATACGAGGATAATCAAATTCGTAGTAGTTGTCGGATAAAGCATCGACCGCTTTGGCTTTATTCTCATCACCAACAATGACCACCATTTGATCTTGCAGGTCTTTGGGACTTGGACTTTCGCCCAAGAACTTAGCGGTTGCGCTTGGGAAATTGCGGAAATACCACGCTCCCGGCCACGAAATCTTGAAGTCGTAACCGAACTTCAAATCCATCCCACCGGTGATTCGCTTGCTCAGATCTTCAATTTGCTGCTCAACCTGTTTATTAGCGGGCGCACCGTGCGCATAAACCAAAAACTCGGTTGCCAAATCGTAGTTGATGAAAGCAGCCATCCATGCCGAGCGGAATGTCAGGAATGCCAGTGAAATAAATACCACTACACCGATCATAACCCGCAACTGCTTAAATCCACTGTGCATTACCAAGCGGACGATGCCGTAAATAACACCGGCACCCACGACGATCCCGGCGATCCACTGGAATATTTTCGTCAGTTGTACTTGTTCCAATCCGCCCAGCCCCCCAAATACAAATGGGGCGACCAACTGTGCCAAAGCCACAATCAACAGCGGCAGTAGCAGCAAGTACATCCAATTACGCTTGAAGAAGGCTTCTGCATCAATGCGCTCAAAAAAGCGTCCAAAATACCATGCAGCGAGGAAAATCATGGGCGTGGTCAGATGTGTACCCAACCAAGGCATCTTTTCGCCTGCCAGCGTGAAGGCTATCAGAATGAACACTGCCCACCAAGAAATAAAGATGATTACCGGCATTCGGCCTAACCACTCTGCCGGATCAGCACTGCCTCGATGTCGCAAAACAGGCAGCACTTCCACCGGCATCTGGCTATCCGCTTCCTCGGTTACCATCATATTGAGGTTCGGTAACTCGTCACCTGCGTAAGCCAATGAGGCATCGATTTGGCGCTGGTCACGCGCTGCTATCCGAGCTTGGCGGAACTTCCAGAAGATCGCCATTCCGCTTAACATAGCCAATATGCTGCCAATTACGGGCAGGAATTCGTAGAAGGGCATAATCAGCCCTAAATAGTAGTATTGAGGCTGGCTGCCGCGCCGTTCGCTTTGTTGTTGCAGCCAGTAACCCAAGCTGCCAAACATACCTGTCCCGATCCCATACAGGTTTGTAAAGACCGTCGTATAAAAGAACAGGAACAAGGCATGGAATATAGCCACACAAATCAGCCAGCGTTTGGGATTCCAAATCAAACCAATGGTTATCGAAATGAAAATGACCGGCCACACAGTCAGAGACACCAACGCAATCTGTATTCCTGTCTGCGTGGTATCAAATTGTATGAATGGAATTGCATTCTGAACCGCATTGGCGACATCAAGCAGTGAGGTGACATCCTTAGGATGCATAGCCTTCATAATGAAGGGTGTGGCCCACGGCAAAATGAGTGTCACCAAGATGACCATCAAATCAACTTCCGGGAAGCGCCGAAGTTTTCGCCACAGTCCCGACCGCCACGAGTAAATCAGCACTACAATGACGACAATTGCCAATCCCCACTCGGCATAGAACGGCAGTGCCGATAATGGCGGAACATCAGTATTCTTAGGGATTTGCGACGCTTCTTCTACAATAAGCAGTACACTTGTTATGACCACGATCAGTGCCAACATGGGCAGCACATCGATCCACGGTTTGCGCCCCTCAGCTCGCCGTGACATCCATAACATCGTGCCGATAATGATCAGCAGCATTGAGACGACTGCCGTCAGAGACCATTTGATTAGACTCGCAAAATCGGCTGTTCCCGATTGAGCCAAAGTTGCCGAAAGCGGAATAACACCCACGATGACATAAAACGCCAGAGCAGCTACGCCACCTAACAACACGGTAATGGATAAAAAGTAAAACAAACTCTTACCGGGCAAATGCCAATAATACTGCCCTACTCGTACCAACCAATAAAGAAAGAGGATGGCAAAAAAGATGCCGATATACATGAACGCGACTTCTTTAGTCGCGAGACTCGCCAGCATCGCCGCCGAAAAACCGTAGAGCCACCTTGCTTTTCGCCTCAAGTTTGGTGGCCCGTTCAAATACATGAGCAAACAGTACACCATGATTAAAGTGAAAAAGATGGAAGGTGTGTCCTCACGTATATAACGGTTGTAATACAAGATGAGCGGCGATATCAAGAACATCACCGACGCTAATAGCGTTGCCCATTTTCCGATCCAACGCCTGAATAAAAGTGGGAACATCACCATCAAAATACCCAGCACTGCCGGATAAATACGCGCCGTGAAGTCATTATCACCAAACAGGAAATAATCCAGCGCTGTCATATGGAACAAAATTGGCCCATGCATCAACGGCGTGTGCGCGAAGATGCCATTTTTATAAAGATCCCACGAGAACTTGGTATGCAAGCTCTCATCATGGCTCATCGTCCGCGCACCCAGATTGTAGAATCGGGTAAAAATTGCCAACAGCAAAATGACAATATAAATCGTCGTTTCCCAATTGATTTGGAACGATTTGGTAAGCCAACCGTCAGCGACGGGTGCTTCGGCAAAAATCAAGTCATCGTTTTTTCGTTTAACTTCCATTACGTCCTCAAATCAGGGTGTACTGATGGCATCTAGTGGTAAAGTTGAAGGCAATCGAGCAGGTGCAGGTGTCTGGCTGATTTCAAAAGCAACCGATACACCCTCTTCGGTAGCAGCGGTCACGTTGGGTGTAACCCGCAGCAGCGGTGCTGGCTGCGTTGGCGGCTCGGCCAACACTTGGTTCGAGCGCCCCAGCGCAAACGGGATCATAAGCAGTATCGTAATCGCCAGCATCGCCATTCCATAGCGCAGCGGATAATAATTCGTGGTACGTCTTGCGGCATCTAAACGTACTGCTGCCCATACCCGATCAAATGTCGGTGGTCGGTTATTACCCACCAAGGGCATGACACGCCGCAATTCATTATTAGCACGTTTATGCTGTAAATAAATTGGGTAACAGGTTTCGCACCGGTCGAGATGTTGCGCGACCTGATTACGCATCTTTGGCGACAACTCATGATTAATATAAGCGACGAGATGCTTCTGACATTGTTTGCACGAAATCATGATGATAATTCAACACCTAACAACGCATCTAACAGATTTTCACTAGCCGGTTGCAAGACACTCCGCAATTGTTCATGTGCCAAGCGTACACGACTTTCGGCTGTTTTTTGTGGGCAACCAATCACGTCTGCCATTTCACGGAACGTTAAATTGTGCCCATATCGCAAAACAACCGCCTCACGCAAACGTGGCGAAAGCACCGATAACGCATGTTCAATCGCGGCTTTCGCGTCTTGATCAGCAAGCCGTGCCTCCGGTGCATCAGAGTGTGGTGCGGGTAAATCCAACGAGAGCAATCCCGCGATATTCCACCAGTGTCCGCGCCGGTAAAGATTACGGCAGCGGCTCAAGGCAATGGTATATAACCACGTCTTAAACGATGCGCGCGAACCATCATACCGGTGAAGATTCTTGAAGCCATAGACAAACGCTTCTTGCATCACATCTTCAGCATCCTGACGATTCATCAGCAAGCCATAGCATAAGCGATAAATGCTCGGCGCGCACAGGGCATATAACGCCTCAAAGCCTGTTTGATCACCGGCTAAGCACTGGTTAATCACAACGGCAATTTCATCAGGTTGCTGATTCATAACCTATCCTATCCCTCTTGCAATGGCTCATTCCACAATTTATACACAGGAACATTAACCATTCCTTACTGCGGAACCAGCGGTTTTGTGCCGTTATAAATATCCTGCCGCAGCCACATGGTGATCGAATCAGATGGCAAGTCACCGGTCAATGTACGACGTTGTAACCACCACGCGGGGAAATTCAAGAGTCCTATACTTCGAAAATCCCATCCGTTGCTAATCGCTACCGTGTGACCAACATATGCCCCGCCCAAATCCGGTTTATCCATCGTCGATGGCAGCAGCACCACACCCTGCCCTTTAGCAGCGGTTGCGTCAGTAATGAAAGTCGTATTGGGAAAGTCACGCAGCAGCCATGCCACCACGCCGTCATCAGGGGCAAGTGCACTCACGGCTAATTCGGGAAAACCGGATGTTTGACGGTTCGATAATTCAATCAGCGTCTGGCGCAGTTGAGCAGTCTGATAACTGGTTGGATTACGACTCCAGAATTCTACGGCGTTATCCGCATTATCGACAGAAATATGCCATCCGTTGCCCAAGCTCGTAACCATGACAAATACCAGCACACCCAGTACACCACCGCGAATCGCAACCCCTTCACCCCATTCGCTGGAAGCAAGGAAGTATCCGATCAAAATGAGCAGCACCGCGATCACGATACCAATCAGATTTTGAGGATTGATGTTGACCTGCTGTAACGAGACCTCCGGAGTAGTCATCAGTGCTCGAGCAATTGACTGAACATGCACGCTAATCATTGCCATTAACATACCAACGACCACGGCAATGAACCAGCGGCTCCAGCGCGGCGCAAAAAAGCGACCACCACCGCGAACAAGCTCAGTGATGATGCGGCTTGACAATGCCGCCAAAGGCAACACCAGCCATAAGGTGTTTTCAGCACCTGTTCCCGCATAAATCAGCGATAACAAAATGCTAAATATCAGCCAGCCGAGCAAGAAACGATCTTGCAACGACACCTCATCACTCGTCAAAATGCCAAAAACGGCTGCTACACCCATGACAAAAAGCATCGGTTCATAAAACAAAGTCGCCAGAAATGCAAAAAAGGGCGGCAAATAGGGACGCGGCGTGGTTAGCCCATGCAGCCCTGTACTCAGCAATTCACCTACACTGCTGACACCCGCCGGATACAGCATAAACAAGGTACTGACCAGAAAAACCATCAACAGTGCAATTGGGAAGGCTGCCGCCCAAGGCCATGCTCTAAAGCGTCCTTCAGGAACAACCTCGTCTAATGGTGGTTCTTCCTCAGTTGTACTGCTGCGATACCAGATGGTAAACAAACCCGCCAAAATCAACGACAACACTACAACGATGCCTGCCGGGTCGATCAGAAAAACCATCGCGACCGCACAAAGCGTGGTTTGGATGGCAAAGCGACTGTGTCCGGTCTCTCTGTAACGCCACAAACTCCACAAGCCAACGACGGCTACCAGCATCGTCCATATGACAGGACTATCAGCACGCGAAGTCGCTAGCACAGACGGCGAACAAGCTAATAACAGAACCAGAATCAACGTCCGTGTTTTGCCGAGCAATCGGCTAAAAAGTAAAGGCGACAACACCAACAAAACACCCGCCAACACGGTGAAAATTCGCGTCGAAAACTCGCTGGGGCCGAGTACACTATAGGCCATCGTGTGCAGCGCAAACAGCAGCGGACTTTCAGGCACGATTAATGAACCTGCCGCTTCTGGATAAACGACACGCCACGCAGCCAAGGCCTGTTGTGCTTCATGCGAACTCAGCGGAACGACATCTATTTGGGCGATTCGCAGCACTAAGGCCAGCAGTACAATCCCCACATAAATAACGACCTCACCCCGAATCGTCAGTCGTCGCGGTAAAAGTCGGTTTTCGCTCGGAACTTGATCAAACGACTGAATGGAATCCATAACTCAACTCTATTCTTACACTAGCCGATGGTGTCAGTCACTCTTTACCAGGGCTGAACTGTCCACACGATAGAAAACACTCGCTGGCTGTCCGCTGCCATCGGACACCGAGCAAACAGGTTGCAAATGATCGATAAACTTCTCTTCACCGGAACTACCGTATTTATCCCGTTCACTGCTGCCAAAGAAAATATACGAAATCCCGTACTGTTGAATGATAGGTTGTGCGTTTTCCCAACGGTTATCTTTAAACAACGTATCGAGATCCGCTTGACGATTTCCTGCCGCATCATCATACGTCGTACCACGCCACTGTCGCTCGTGGTTTGACCATCCGAGTACATCCGGCACGCCCGTCAAACCGGACACACGCGCGTTCACAATCGGATTGTTATAAGCACCGTCACTCAATTCGGCGACGATTACCGGTTTATCACCAAGCTGATTTTGCCAGCACATAATCGACTGGTAGTCATTAGCCGTAACCAAAGTACGCGCGCCATCCAACGTCAGGGGTGTACTGCTACCGTTACTATTGGCGCGTCCGGTGTCCACAATCGAATGGGTATAGTTCCCCAAAATAGGATAAAGTAACCCGCAACCCACTGCAACAACCGCAACACCACTAAACGCGACTTGCATACCCAGAAATGGTCGCGACTCATTATCAAATAATATCGTGTATACCGCATAAGCACTGGCAATACTGAACAGTACCCACGCCTGATAATAGAACTTGAAAATGGTATTGATACGCACGCCAAAATTATCACGCAGATAGAAAAATTCCGGTACAAGCGTCAAACCAACAGCCAATGCCACCATCACCAGTGCCATTCCGGTACTCGGTGAATAATTGACAACTTGCCGCACTTCCTGCTCGACTTCGCCCTCAACAAATTTTGGCCGTCGCGGGAAAACACGGGCTACAATCACAAACAACATCGCCAGCAACAAAAGTGTGGTTGGCAGCGTTACCAATCGCCTCTCGGCAATCAGGGGCAGCACTTTGTCCAACCCACCAAATCGTGCCCCAAATTGCAGCACCCCTTGATACACTTCCGGCACACGAAGCGCGACCACAACAAGTACCAACACAACGACCAGCAACCCAACAAAGAGCGAAAGAACTGTCTGGGCGGCCAACAACCAATTCATCCGCAGCCGTCCGAGCCTGATCTCGTTCAACAGGAAAAAGATGATAATCAGCAGGAACGGGCCGAACATTAAGAAGAACTGTGGGAAATAAGTGGGCGTGATCAAATTCGGCAGAAAACCTGATGCTTGAGATCGAAAGCTGATCAAAAATGGTAGATAGAAGATACCTGTCAAGAGCAGCAGTGCCACTAACAAACCGGCCATACCAAAGAAATCAGACTGCTCTAAACGCCCTTGCCGATTGATGACTCGCCGCAATCCATCCGCGCCGACCAAAGCCAGCATATAGATCGGGCCATCCCACGTATTGAGAAATACTAACGCCCCGATGCACAGCCCATAAAACACAATTTCACCAAAACTGGGTCTGCGCTTTCGTAAAACGAGATTAACCCCTAATCCGAGTGCCAGCAGTACATAAGGCAAGCCCATCACATGAGGATGATTATCCGCCAGTAAAAAGCTAAACTGTGGGAATTCGTCAATGGGCTGCACACCGAGTTCTGTACCGTCTAAATCATAATCCTTTAAAATTCGACTCGAAAAGAACCAGTCAATTGTGCCCTTATATTCTGGATTAAGCGGAGGTGGTGGACTTTTATACCACTGCACATCCCAGAATTTCAAATAGCTATCAGACATGACTCCAGCATCATAAGGGATATTGATGAGCGCAGTGTGTAGATTGCCCATCAACACCACCATAACCATCGCCACTATTCCTGTAAACACTGCCGCCCGGGCAGATTTTATCGCTCGCTCAATTTGTCGCGCCCGCACGAGGTTATAAGCCACACCAAAAGCAGTGAGTCCGGTAAGAGCAAATACCAGCGAAATAGTCAGATTGTAAGCAATCGTACTGGTGATACCACTGACGGTTGCCAACATCGCTGATATAAAATAGCCGAAGTAATAATAACTAATCGAATAGCCGGACATCCAACCATCGTTCGGTGGGAATGCAGGGCTGCGCATAATACTGCTGATGAACATCAAGTCCATCGGCTTTTCAGTCGAATGTAATTCGGGTTGGTAGGCACGAATAATAGCCCAACCGACAAACAGAATGATAAACAGCAGTTCGCCCGCGATCACAACCGTCCGGTTTTCACGCCACCACGCCCGCCAATCAAAGCGCTCGCTGTTGCGGAAATAGACAGTTGCGCCAATTCCCAGCACCACCAACCACGATAGGATGATGCTCCCGCTCGTATTCCGCAGAAAACCGAGGCTGCCGAGTATCCAGAAGACATAACCGGTTAGCAATAAGCCCGCAGCCCGCGCCAACGTATAACCGCGATCAGGCAGCGCACTTAATAAGCGTGTGCAGAGCGGCAGCACAGCTAAACCAGCCAGTGTTACCAGTAACCACCAGCTAAAAACCAGCCAGCCTTCGCGGACGAACCAATCAAATACCACCGGCCACACTCTCTTCTAGTGAGAATAAACTGTCCTGTTTCACTTTATAGACCCTCGTGGTGCCTTGCTCGTAGACCACTTCCATTAAGCCTTGTGTAACCATTGTGTCGAACTTTGCCAGACTCTTTGCCGGATAATAGGCATGTTCTAAGCCACCCACAACCACGTAGGCCACATCATAACGCTGCAAGATACTCCATGCTGTCGGAATATCATCCGTCACATAGAAGGCATTGACGTTCGCTACACGCTGCTCGACCAATCGCGGCAGCGGATCAAAAGTGCGCTGCTGGCGTTGGTGGAAGTTCCATCCATTAACGGACGGGAAGCCCGTCAGAATGGATACACGCCCTTCCCAATGATATTCTCCGCTGGCACGGCCTTCCATGATCGTCGGTGTACCCTGTACATTTTCTTCCAACCAACGGATCATGTTGTAATCATCATCCAACGGAAATGGTGCCACTTTCGGATCAGCCGCCAGCACATCGGGATCAGCATCAAACTGCGACGCATATTTCATATAGGCCATGCCATCCAACGTCAAAGGTATGTCCGACACCGACTGTGCGCCCGATGGCAGCATTCTATCCTGCGCCCGACCGCGTGTCGCCATCAATGGATACATGGCGGCGACAGCCACCAAAATCGCGCCGACCGGATACCAAATCCAACGTCCCACAGCGGGCCAATCATCCGAACTCTTAATGAGGCAGGCCGCCGCTACACCACCCGCAGCGCTCAGCATCAACCACGCTTGAATATAAAACTTAAAGACCGTGTTTTGCCGTCCCACATCGCCATCCAGAACTACCAGTTCAACGGCCAATGTCAACGTGACTGCGAGGCCGACCAGCGCCAGCACATAACGCATATCACGGGATTGTCCCTGCCGTACAAACAACAATCCAATCCACAAAATCAAGGGTATGGTAACAATGGCAACAGGCACAGGCTGAATCGGCGAACCACTTTGGGTAATATTCAGTGGGATTGGGACTGAGGATAGCACGACTGCCACCAACAGTACGGCAATCACCAAAAGTAGACCTGCCAATAGTATTGGAAGCTGGCCGCGCAGCGAACGCACATACACACTCTTTAACCAGCGCACCGTGTCCCAAATTAGCAGCGACACAACCAAAAACAAGAACAGGCCGTAGATAATCAAGTAGCGCCAAAGCTCAGAACGCGGCTGGTCAGAAATCAGTGCGCGACTATAGACCGAAGCATACCACGTACTGTATGGCAGAACTGCCAGCACACTAATAGCGAAGAAAACACCAACTCTGAGCGCCAGCGAAATCAGTGAACGTCGAGTAATCCGCGCCGTGCTAATCCACCACGCAAATCCAATGCCGAGTATGCCCAGCACGAGGAAAGTCACCCAATCCCATGTATTAGTAGCTTTCAACATGCCAACAGTTAACCCGCCAAACGCCAGAGCCAGAAACAAGGCCCAATTCCCGCGTTTATCCTCACCGGCAGTTAACACCTCATTCAACACGAAGGCCATCACAAAAAACAGCAGCGGCATCGCGATCATGTGCGCGTGCAAATCGCCATAGAGGAATGTGAAAAATGGAAACTCAGCGATTGCGCCGCCACCACCATCAGGGGTCTCTTGTAAAATACGAGTGGCTGCCCAATACCAACGGTTAGGCGCGATTTGGGCCATCGCATTGTTAACGCCACCCTTTAAGCCGCGCATCAAACTGGCAAAAAATGATGTCGATTCACTCTGAGCTTGTTGAACAATTGCATCGAGATCAGCACCTGCGGGATCAGTACCTGTACGCCCACGATATTCTAACGTCAATTGTTGTTGAATAATGTTGGGTTGCAGGTAGCCGCCCGACTTTAAGATACCTTCTTCAAGGAATACACGAGGTGTACCCAAGTTGCCTAACACAACCGCCAGCAGCATTGCCACGACACCAGCGACCCACGGATTACCAACACGCACCCGCTGCGTAACTGTCACAGGCGGCGCAGCAGGCAGACTCGGCGCGTCCGTTGCAAAACCCGACGATAGCGCTTGCGGATCACTCGTCATGTCAACAACCGGCACTTCCGACGGGGCGGCTACAGGCTGCTTTACAGCAACTTTCACCTTATCATGCCAGCGACTCACGACATTGAAGGCCACTGAAAAAGCCCCCATACCTGTTAATGCAGCCAATGTTGGAATGATCAACGTATAAGCAATCGAAGGCATCATTCCCAGCAACAGCACCGGCGAACCAACAATCACATACCCAAAATAGTAATAGTTGATGTAACCGCCAGCGTGCCACGGATCAATGGGCGGGAAAACAGTACTCCGCAGCACCCCATTAAAGTAGGCGAAGTCCATTGGCTTTTCGCCACCCATAAACGGATGCCACAAATCAGGATTAGTCAGCCGCACGATCAGAAAGAAAACAAATACGAGGAGCGTAATGGCTTCGATCCACAATAATCGTCGCCCATTTTCGCGGATATAAACAGCCAATTCTTCGCGTTTGCGCCAGCCCATTACTAGGCTTAAAGCAGCAACCAGCAGCAGTGCTACCAGCACGCCACTTTGCGACCACATTGGAATACGGGCACTGGAAACAAACCACGCCAACCAGCCAACCAAAAGCAATCCCGCCGCCTTCGCAAAACCGTAACCACGATCAGCTAAACCGGGAAGCAAAGTGAAAAGCAACGGCCATGCAGCCCAACCAAACAACACGATCACCACCCACCAGCTAATAATGGTGACTACCGGCTGGGTATTGATCACACTGTCGCTGTGGAAACGGTCAGACCATGTGCCGTTGTCATACTGCTCTTTTGCCAGATCCGGCGGCAGTTGCAAACCCGTTGGGATTTTGCTGGCTTGTAGTGAATAAAGCGGCACAACTCCGACCAATTCCGGATCACAATAGTAAGCAATCGGCGAAGTTGGTGAGATTTCAGGACAATTCGCGCGTGTCTGTGCGGTATCAATCCGGTTCAACGGCGCACTGTCTAAAATCTTTTCAGTGTTTGCCTTACTATAAGCACCCGTTTTCTTAAAGATAAACACCGCTGGATGGTCATAAACATGGAAGGCTTCTTCCGCTTCAAATTCATTTAGCCACTTCGGCGCGGTGTAAGTAGGCAAATATTGATCAGAAACGCGCAGCGGCCCTAACTCATAGGTTTCCTGAAATGTCTTTTCAAGGGTAAAGCCCAAAGAACCGTCAAATAGCGCATCATAAAAACGCATCGTCATCGGCCACCGGTACGGTATCCGCGACTGCGAGTCATAACGACGATTGGTCGAAATAACCAGATATTCCGAGTTATCCAACCCCTGCTGCATGACCGGCCGTTTGTTGGGGTCATCTTCCCAATAAATTTGAAGTTGCTGCGGAATCAGTTGCCCAGCCCACACATCTCGCGCCACACAATCACTCACGCTGATGTTACTGGGTGTCATCTCGCCACCCATCGAGAAACCCGGCGGCATGGCGCAAACTTTCGGCAGCGAAACCTCATCCCACTGCCCTTCCCAAGCGACTACCGGCCCGGAGCTAATCAGCGCCCCTCCACTCACTTGAATCGAGAAGCTGTAACTTTGACCTTTTTTCAGTTGAAGCGGTTCGCTCAAGGGAATATCGTAAGAATCCCCCAGTGCATTGTTGTTCCGTTTGAATTCAGAAGTCAGCGTCCCTTCGACCAAAGTGCTGTTCGTATCGGGTAGACCGATTTTAATCGTCAGAGTTTTCATACCCGGCGTATCATCGGGGTCGCCCAAATGCAGCGATGAAATCTTTGTCACAGTACCATCAGCAGGTGCAACAAATGACTGCACAAATACTTGCCCATCTTCATAGCGCGAGGCTACTTGTTCGACAGGCGTGGTATCTCCGCTGGGACGGTTATAGACATCAATATTGATAAGAGGCGCGTTTGCACCTTCGATTTGCATCGTAAAATCAGAGGGGAGGTTTTCAGCCACCCAATTCGTAGATTGCGCGGGTGCAAACATGTGGCGATAGATGTTGGTGAACATGGCTGCCCACAACACCGTGAAACCCGCAGCGACCACTAACAACGCGCGTGAAGCAATCTTACGCCACGCAATGTTCGAGCGATCTGCACGCCACACTACTTCGACCAGCAGCCATGCCGCCAGCACGGCAATCGGCGCATAAAGCGGCAGATAGTAGCGCATGGTCATGACCCAGATGCGACCAAGCCAACCAAAATACACCAGAATCCATACAAACGGCAGGATATTCAGCACCGCGCCAGCT
>JACDGI010000835.1 GCA_013821665.1 Anaerolineae bacterium | reverse complement strand
ATCTTCAAGAACGTCTGAGTTCTGGAGATCCGATCTGCATCGCGTGATTGGCGGTGCCGGTCATTCGTCGTACTCGTTCTCAGCGAGTCCGACATCCAATTGAATACCCCTTGGCGGGGGTGCGGCAGAAAAGCGGACGAAAGTTCGCTTTTTTGCTGTTCAATGGATTCTACAATCTGTGGATTAGTATATACCCCCGTTTCGACTCATGCAACTGAATCCTCTTAAATTGCCCCCTTACCGCCCCAAAGCACCCATCGCTAGGCATTGCGAAGGCTCTGACCCTTCAATTTTGGCGTTCTTTTCTGCAAAGAAGCAGCATTCAGCATTCGTTTACATCGGAATTTCAGATTATGGCACAGACAATTGGTATATTGAAATCGCTGGTCCGTTACCCGGTCGTTCGATCACCGTCAGCAGCTCACCCGGTACGGTCTGTGGCACATAAGGGATATCTTGCACCAATACAAAGACATCTTGGCCGCGTTTTTGGTTCATCAGATCAACCAGTTTGGGAATGCTCGACCCATTAGGATTCAGGGCAGGGCAATCAACTGTATAGTGACCCATCGTCAAATAACGGAACGCCTGACAGTTGCTGACTAGCCCAATGACCTCGCGCACGTTGTAGCTCTCAAGAAAAGCCTGCGCTTCAGGATACCCCGTTCCCGCCGCATCCGAGTTGATATATTGGTCTACATCGGCTGCTGGCAGGGGTAGATTAATGGGTTGGTTCACACCCGCTACTGCAAACGGTAGCCACTGCACGCCACCCCAAACACCAATTATTGTAATTGCCATGATTTGAACTACTCGGTTCCGATCACCGATAAGTTGTGCCAAGACTACTGCTCCGCCCAACAGCAGCAGCGCCACCGGAACAACTATAAAGCGTGACTCTTGTATCAAACTCGCCCAGATAGCCAGCATTGGCCCAAATAAGCACAACACCAAATAAAACTGCCGTCGCAATAGCAGTACAACCTGCGCTGCCAATAGTGCCAGCACCACAGCGTTGCCCAAATAACCGTTAATCAAGTCAAAACTCATCTGAATACTCGATATAAGCCGGTTGATATTCACTGTACCGCTGATTGATGCCGATCCACGATTGGTCAGTGCGTAGGATACCGAATTGGTCACGAAGTCATAGCCGAAGAAGCGCAGCATGACGATAAAGGCACTGATCAAGAGTATGGCCGTACCCAACGCCACCGCCAGCCAGATCACTTGCCCGCGCAGGTTGATCTTGCCACGTGGATGCAGGCACAAGGCCGCCGCTATCGGAACGCCTAAAAAGGGAGCAACATTAATCTTGGCGACGACACCTGCTGTTAATAGGATGCCGACCAACAACGCGTCCAGTAAACTCCGGCGCTGCCTGAGCCGCGCGGCGAAATAAATCGCCACCATCACTGCCGAACCTGCAATCGGATCAGCCAGCGCCAACCGACCGAAAAACATGTGATAGTTGCTGAACAAGAAAAATAATCCCGCCAGCGCTGCACCCCAATAGCCAGCGGCGAATCGCGCCGTCGCCATCAAAGCGGCCACACCCGGTAGTAAGGCCAACACCGTCGCAACCCGCGAAATCCACACTGGGCTGCCCAGATGCGCCTGAAACAACATCATCCACCAGATCGTGCCTTGCCGACCTAAACCAGCATTAAATAGTGGACTAACTGTATAGCCAAGCTCACTGCCATGTACATGGATCATCTCGTCAATAAAGGGTGGAAAATGGTCAATACCGATGAGGCGTGTGAGCCAGATAACGAGCAATATCCCTACACAAATCATCAAGCCAAGTGATGATCTTTTTATTTTCAGACGGTTCAAAAGAAGCCTCCACTTGCGCTGAGCATGGTTCGATTGCCCACATGAGTACCAGCGGCGCATTATACGGACGCACCCTCACCGATGCAAACCACAGCACGGAAGATGTTTTTCAGCCGGTGGGAAGAATGGCGATTATCGCCGATTAGCGTACACAGTGAATAAGAGATCGGTACAACCTTTACTGCGCAAATGCCATTGTATCAATAATTGACGACAAATCTTATTTTAGTCAGTTAAAAAGTCCATAATACAGCTTCTTTTTTTTGCAAATTACTCGAGCCATATATGGTCACAGATAAATACAGAATAAGTGCTAAAAATTGATCCCGCGCTTTGTTCGGTGTTTGCTTGCCGTGAAATAAGATCATTCCTGAGTATGCGCTGAGGTGGCTTCATTTCTTTTACAGCTTTTGTTTATACACGCCTAACATAGAATTCGAATATTTCTCATACACTGCGATTATTCTGTAAACATGTAGGCATGGTTTTTGCCTCATCAGTTTACAAGCATGTGTAATGGGAGAAGAGGAACGTCATGGGAACTAATCATACTAAGCGGGCGGTTAGCATTGTTGCCGCTGTGCTTATGCTCGTCTTTGGTTTTGTATTGGGCAGCTCGGTCATGAGTGCCGCTGCCAGCAGCGCTACTCCACTGGTTATCCAACAGGCAGCCACCCCACAGCCTGCCACGCCATCTACGGATAGCGAAGCAGCCTTCTCGAAGATTTACAATCAAGTGAGTCCTTCGGTTGTGTCGATTAACGTCAGTGGCACCGGTTCAGATGGATCACAATTCCAAGCTGCGGGTACTGGTTTCGTCATTGACCAACAAGGTCATATTGTCACCAACGATCATGTGGTCGACAGCACCAGCTCGATTGAAGTCAATTTCCTTGATGGCACGATTGTCAAAGGGGATATCGTCGGTGTTGACCGTGACTCTGATCTGGCCGTCATCAAAGTGGATGTGCCAGCCAATGAACTAACACCCGTCACGCTCGGTGACTCGGACAAGCTGTTCATTGGTGAAACGACTCTGGCGATTGGCAGCCCGTTCAACCAACGTTGGACGTTGACCACCGGTATCGTCAGCGCCTTGGATCGTACAATCAATGGTCAGACAAATTACTCGGTTGGCTCGGCTATTCAAACGGATGCCGCCATCAACCCCGGTAACAGTGGTGGCCCCCTGCTCAACCTCCAAGGTGAAGTTGTGGGTGTGAATTCGCAAATCTTGAGCCAGAGCAACAGCAGTTCAGGTGTTGGCTTTGCCATCCCTAGCAATCTTGTCAAGCGCGTTTCACAGGACATCATCAATACGGGTAAGGTTGAATACAGCTACTTGGGCATCAGCGCGGCTTCTGGCATCGACCTCGGTTTGATCGAAGCCCTGCATGTGCCAAACAACACGCAAGGTGTCGTGATTGGCGACGTTCAAGCGAACGGCCCTGCTGCCAAAGCCGGTCTGAAGAGCGC
>JACDGI010000100.1 GCA_013821665.1 Anaerolineae bacterium | reverse complement strand
GAATCGTGCCGCGTTGTAGCGAACCCGCACGTTGATGCATACCGCAGTGCGGGATGCCCTCATCACGGGCTATGAAGCACTCATCGAAACGCTTGTGCTGCCCGATCCTGATGATCGCCATGTTCTGGCAGCGGCAATTGTGGGGCGCTGTGATGTAATTGTCACGCAGAACCTTCAAGATTTTCCTGAGGATGTCCTCAAGCCTTACGGTATTGAAACCCAGCATCCCGATGATTTTTTAGTGAATCATCTGCACCTCGCACCGGGAAAATTCTGTGTCGCTGTCCGCAAAGTGCGGTCGCGGCTCAAGAATCCGCCTTACAGTGTCGAGGATTACCTGGCGACCCTGACCCGGCAGGGACTGGTTGTGACGGTTTCCGAACTGGAACAATTCGCCGAACTCCTCTAAGTGTGGTTTTCAAGATTAAGACCCACCATCTCATTTGAACAGCGTGAAAAACCAGTCAAGCCTGTCAAACCGATCAGGGGTGCTGACTGGTTGACCAATTTGACCAATTTGATAGCGAAGCTCACCGAAGGTATCGGTTATTTCGAGGTTCCGTTTTCAATGGGTAATTCCCTGCGATAGCCATAACGTTTTTTAGTCTTCTAGAACCAACTTGAGATTAATGAGGCGAAACCACAAAGCCTGTTCACTAACTTGATATTTTTGTGCCAGTAAAGTTAATCCTTCAATTCCAAGCTCGTTAAAATCCTTCTTTAGCCTAATCTTTGGCATTAACAAATCAGCGGCAAATATGTTGGCTTTCTTTTCCGCCGCACGTTTCTGGTCACTGTGTAAGTCCATAGAACTATCAGTTCTGGTGATACGGGAGGACCTTCACCCAAGGGGCGGCATGGTTTTGCCATGAGCCGAAGGCGGCACAAGCCCGGGCAAAACCATAGCCGTGCCCGCTTTGCGGGTATGAAGGGTGGGGTGGCGTGCTATCCTGCGAGATAAAAGTTGCACCAAAGCAAATGGATTAGGCAGCGAATGACTGTGGTCAGTTCGTCGTCAAATGAGACAAAATTTAGACAAATAAAGATGGAATTTGCGTGAATAAAACTAAAACGCATCGTCAAATTAGCCGATAAATGAACCCCGCTCACAATAATCCTCGTAAAGCGGGTTTATCAGGAATTACTTTTTAGAAGCGATGCAGATGGGAAAGGAGCATGTTCGTCCCATCTGCAATTAATTCATGTGACTTGTGTTTTGTGAGTGCTACTGTGTCGGCCAAGCCACAAATGCGGCGCAGGAGATATTGGCTTCGGTTGCTGTGTTGGACCGCGCCAAAGCTGAAGCTCGGAATGCCGCAACGTTTCCCAGATTAGCTAGTGTCGTCAATTATTATGTGACACATTGCACACATTTATAGATCTTTTTCGGTCATGAGCGGCTTGAAATCAGCGATTTATGCCTAATCGCTGTATGGAGGTTCCCCTGTCGGTCGATATTCTAGAAGCAGGACACGCCCATCAAGAACTTTGTTTGAGACAAGGTCGAAGCCCATGTCTGGCAGGCCTTCAAAGGTCGGCTCAACACCTGTTTTCGGGAGAATAAGTGGGCAGACCACGAGTTTGAGGCGATCCACCAGACCAGCGATGAGCAGTTGTCGAACAAGCGACAGGCTGCCCAGCGTCCGCAACTCGGGACCATCCTTTTGCTTCAGTTCACGCACGAAATCTACCAGATCATCGCTGATGACTTTAAGCCCCTTCCAGTCTGCCGACTTCAGGGTTTTTGAGAATAACCATCCCGGCATTGTCGTCATCGTTTCCCATCCTTCGTCCTTTGCCTCGGCGGGCAGCGCGTTCAGCATCTCATAGGTCTTACGTCCGATGAGCATCCGATGTGGAACGGCAGAGTTGGTCTTCATCCAGTCATCAAAATCGGGGCCAGAATAGCCAAAATAACCGGGTGAACGCTGACCGCGGGCTAAGCCGTCGAGAGAAACGATCAGTTCACAAACAAGTTCAGACATGTTCATCCTCCATAGTAGTACAACCACAACTGCATCATACGATAGGATATGCGCCCAAGTCTTGAATAAAACGGCAAACTATCTGGTCTATTTGGCAGAAGTCAACAACTCACGCGGGGTATGGCCTAGTAAGCGTTTTAGTGATCGGGTCAGGTGCGGTTGATCGGCGTAACCCAATTCGTGGGCAGTCTTTAATATGGAATTTCCGTGTTGCAGGAGTTCTACTGCTTGTTGAGCGCGTTTAATTTGGCGGATGTAATTTTGTCGTAACCCAGTACAGTGGTGAAAACGGTATCGTATGGTACGTTCTGAAGCGTCTTCTAGTTCGTCACGGAGCGCCGCTTCAATAAGTGGCTCATAAATCACTACGCCAGCTCGCGCTAGATGTTCTACAAAGGTATCTGCATTTTCAAAGCTAGGGACTTCCCAAACCTTATCTTTCAACCAGAAAGTGTTCGCACTGCCTTGTGGCAGATTTATCTCTCGGTTAAGGGTGGCTGGCGCGGGCAGGCAGGGCATATAAGTCCCGACCTTAAAACGTATCCATAAGCTCTCTGCGCCCGCTACATAATTGAGCGGTCGCGCTTCCTCTAATGCACCTACGACTAAGATTCGCAGGATCCCCTCGTATCGTGTGAAGATGAGATGCCAGTTATATTCTGCCGGACGTATTATGAGACCATCTGCACCGGTATAACCCTGTCCGACCCACTCGATATAGGGCGACCCGACACGGCTTTCTTCAGAGATAACGATCATACCAAACCTCGCACGGGCTATAAACATTGATTCGATTATGGAATTAACTTCATCAGAAGTTAGTAAATATCCACTCAGCGATAAATTAGATAGCAGCGTTAGTCGGGATAGCCAGATGTGAGAGATGATCCTTTTCCTGCTGTTTCAAATTGCAAAAGAAACGTTCCAGAGTGTTGAAAAAGTCTCCAACAATTGCTTCGAAGACATTATGAAGGGCTGAAAAGGCTCCAAAATCATCCAATTCCAGGTAAAAATTGACTGAATTTATGCCTTGGATAGAACAACTCCGACTTTTTCACAACAGGCTGGTTCGTTATTTTCAATCAAAAATTGCAGGAGAATCGGTTGAATATCCTTGTGATACATTGCTACATTTAATCAGTTAACCACGTTTGTTTTGCAAAATCCATTTTGACCACATTATCAGTACTACGTCGGCCAATTTTTTTGACACGGTAATGTCATTCGTAAAATCTCTACTGTACTCTTTCCTTTAACGGCGTTTAAGTATGAGGCTATCAGGGCCTTGTGTGGAAGTGCTTAACGGCCCACATATTTATTTAAAAGGACGATCTATTTACCGTCTTAATGACCTATTTATCTTGACGCTCATGAAGACTAAGGTGAACATGGTTTGGATAACCCTCCAAACGAAGCCGTATGACAAAAGAAGACGTGTCAATCATATGTGAAAGGAATAAGTGTCATGGAACTGTTAGTGGACTTCATCACCTCACTGGACGGCTACGGTGCAGGGGAAGGGTGGCCCGGTTTCTGGGGACTCCAAGGACCTGAATATATGGCTTGGCTCGGTGAGGATTCCGCCGGCGACTACACGACGCTGATGGGAGCCAACACCTACCGTCTTATGTCCAAAATGGGGAGCGAGAACCCTGACGAGGAGGCTACTGTGGACGGGCTTGCCAAAGCTTCCAAAATCGTGTTCTCTTCGACGCTGCAACCTCCGTTGTCGTGGCCCAATACCCGGCTGATCAGCGGGGATGCAATCGAGGCTGTGAGAGAGATGAAGCGCGATGGCAACAGTGCGATGCGCACCCTAGGCAGCCTCAGCTTGTGCCGGTCGCTCCTCAAGGCAGGCCTCGTGGATCGTTTCCGGGTGGTCGTATTCCCCGTAATCACCGGGAATACCGGCTCCGACTGGATCTACGACGGTTATCCCGATGTCGCCCTGGACATGGTTGCCAGCCGCCAGTTCGACGGCAGAATCCAGCTAATGGAGTATGTCCCCAGAGTGCTTGCCCATCCACCGGGCGTGCAAAACGGTTCCTGACGGTCAGTGAGACATCCGTGCGCCATTTGATGTTTAAGACTTCGCCCGCTACGTTTTGCTAGACAGACCTTAGGAGGCTACCGTGTCTGCATCAGTACTTTACATGTCAATGTCCCTTGATGGGTACATCGCAGGTCCGAATGACAATCCGGGTAACCCCGCTGGCGACGGTTTTATGCGTCTGCACGAGTGGTATGGATTCGTAGGAACACCACCCAACACGAAGGGGACTGGTTGGGAGCGCACTTCATGGACGAAGTCAATGCGACCGGCGCAGTGCTTGCCGGTCGACGCACCGTGGAGCAGGTCGATCACTGGGGCGGAAATCATCACGGCGTCCCGATTTTCGTGCCAAGTCACCGGCCGCCGGGTCCGTCTGTAGCGAACTATCCGTTGGTGACCTACGTGCTCGACGGGATCGAGAGCACGATGGCACAGGCGAAGGCTGCTGCCGGGGATAAAAACGTGTTGGTACATGGAGCGTACACGGCGCAGCGGGCGCTCGAGGCCGGTGTGTTAGATGAGTTGCAGATCGATCAGATCCCGGTGTTGTTCGGTGATGGCCGTCGGCTGTTCGAGGTTTTGCCATCGCGCGTCGAGTTGGAGATTGTCCGGGTGATTGACACACCAGAGGCGACCCATATCCGCTATCGCGTGCGTCACTGATTTGCCGGGACACCAGAGGCAGTGGCAAGTCGTACCATAAGCAATAACTCGAAGTAGAGGAGGCTCAAATGCTAGGAGAATATCAGAATCCTACTAACGAGATGAATTTGTTTTCGCAGCTTCGCAATGTCATTCACGGGCAGGTTATCACGCCGGAGGGTACTAACTACGATGAGGCACGCGCCGTTTTCTACGGCAAATTTGATCGCCGCCCCGCCGTCATCGTCCGGCCAGCAAACGCAGCCGATGTCGCCTACGTGATCGGGCTGGCGCGAGAGAGTGGAATGGAACTTGCCATCCGTTGTGGCGGCCACAGTAGCGCCGGATATGGCACGACTGAAGGCGGTATTCTACTCGATCTCTCGTTGATGAAAGGATTGGATATTGACGTTGAAGGTCGCACCGCTTGGGCAGAAGGCGGTCTTACGGCCGGGGAATATACGGTTGCGGCAGGGAAATATGGCCTTGCAACTGGTTTTGGAGATACGCCGTCCGTCGGAATTGGTGGACTGACAGTCGGTGGCGGAATTGGCTATCTCGTCCGTAAACACGGTTTAGCCATCGACAACCTACTGGCTGCCGAAGTTGTGACCGCTGACGGTCAAATACGTCAAGTCGATGCCAACAATCACCCGGACCTGTTCTGGGCGATCCGAGGGGGCGGTGGCAATTTCGGAGTCGTCACTCGTTTCCAATTCCGCTTGCACGAGGTCCGCACGATTGTTGGTGGGATGCTCATCCTGCCCGCAACACCGGACGTGATCGTGGCATTTATCGCAGCAGCAGAAGCTGCGCCGGAAGAACTTTCGACTATTGCCAACATTATGGTCGCGCCGCCGATGCCCTTCCTGCCTGAGGAACATCAAGGCAAATTGATCATCATGGCACTGATGGCCTACGCGGGTGAAACCAGCAGCGGCGAACAGGCTTTTGAGCCGTTCCGGGCGCTTGAGCCGCTGGTCGATCAGGTCAGACCCATGTCTTACCCGGAGCTATACAAGTATACCGAGATGGATGTCGGGCCTGCCCAAGAGGTCGCGCGCTCGTTGTTTGTTGACAGGATAGACCGCGATGTGGCCGAGACAATTGTCAATCATCTTCGGGCCTCCACTGCGCCGGCAGCAGTAGCGCAGTTTCGAGTGTTGGGCGGGGCGATGGCGCGCGTACCCGCCGAGGCTACCGCGTTCGCGCACCGTGACCGTCGATTTATGGCTGCTATAGGCGCAGTCTATGAAGATGCAGCAGAAACGCCAAAACATGAGGCTTGGCTTAAGTCTTACATCGCAGCGCTACCCCAAAGCGAAGGCGGCGTGTACGTCAATTTTCTGGCAGAAGAAGGTGAGGCGCGAATCCGAGAGGCGTATCCGGGGACAACTTGGGATCGGCTCGCGATGATCAAGGCTCAGTACGACCCAACGAACCTGTTTCGGCTCAATCAGAACATCCCACCGGCAGTCGATGGCACTCATTCGTGAGGTGTAGACGGTTTAATGAGTGTATTCGGAGCACGTAGCATAGTCACAGCCCATTTACACTGATGACAACTAAAAAGGCAGACCATCAGAAGTCTGCTTTTTTCTTACACCTCACCGCCGCATTCAAACAGCAATCTCTTTGCCTTCGACCTGTTTAGCTCGTGTTTGACCTCCTGAAAACGGTCACTCGAAAACTCTTTCACCTATTGAAAGGTTACAAAAAACGTTCGGTTTTTTCATCCAAAAAATGCAAGAGAATCGGTTGAATATCCTTGGAATAAATTGCCGAATTTAATGGGTTCATGACCTTTGTTTTGCAAATGCCATTCTTAGGGTTTATATCAGTAATGTGCATTATGTCAGATTGGCATCATATAAGGCGCTTTATATGTTGGGTATATGCGGAGGAGATTGCCTCGCTTATTTTAGTCACCTATTTTGAGGCAAAAACACAGTTAAAAGAATATCTTTCATAACCCCTTTCCTGCTTTCTTTCCTTTAATGCCGTTTAAGTATGAGGCTGTCATGACCTTGTGTGGAAGTGCTTAACGGCCCACATATTTATCTAAAAGGACGATCTTTTTATCCTCTTAATGACCTATTTATCTTGACGCTCATGAAGACTAAGGTGAACATGGTTTGGATAACCCTCCAAACGAAGCCGTATGACAAAAGAAGGCGTGTTAATCATAAATCCGACGCTGATTTGCAGCATGATCTACTCGGCGAATTGAAGCGGGAACCGAGGATCAAAGCAAATACCTATTCAGGAGTGACAAAATGACAGCGAAAAATCAATCGAAATCACAGGTCAAGCCGTTTACAATTAGTATCCCTCAATCGGCGCTGGACGATCTTCAGGAACGTTTGAAGCGTACCCGTTGGCCGGATGAAGTGCCGGAATCGGGTTGGACAATGGGCACCAATCTGGCTTACATGAAAAAGTTGGTGGATTACTGGCAGAACAAGTACGACTGGAAAAAGCACGAGGCAGAACTGAACCGTTTAAATCACTTCACAGCGGAAGTGAATGGAATCAACGTTCATTTCATACATGAGCGGGGTAAAGGCCCAAACCCAACGCCGCTTCTGTTACTGCATGGCTGGCCCGACTCGTTCTACCGCTATCACAAGGTCATCCCGATGCTCACCGACCCCGCCAGCTTTGGTGGCGATGCAAACCAATCGTTTGATGTGATCGTACCCTCCATTCCGGAGTTTGGTTTTTCTGAACGGAAAGCACTGGGAACAGATGCTAATGGCGATTTATTCGCAAAATTAATGACCGATATACTCGGTTATCAGACGTTCGTAACCGCTGGTGGTGATGTTGGGTCACCGATCAGCATGTCTTTAGCATTGAACCATGCCGATATACTGACTGGCATACATCTGACGGATGTAGGTTACCCGGATCAGACGACGGATGTCTCTACGCTTACGCCTCCTGAACAGAAATTTGCAACCTTTATTCAGGGGTGGTGGATGAAAGAAGGCGCATATAACATAATTCAATCGACCAAACCCCTAAGCCTTGCATACGGTGTGAACGACTCGCCCGTGGGTTTAGCCGCATGGATTATGAACTTCATTTGTATTGCAGCGACGGGTGAAGAAATCGAGAAACGCTTCAGCCGGGATGAGCTGCTCACCAATATCATGATCTACTGGTTGACGGAAACCATTGGTTCCTCCTTCCGCATCTACTATGAAATTGCACATGCTGCCCCGTCACCCAACGCCGGACAACGCAGCGACGTTCCAGCAGCGGTAACCTCTTGTCCTTGGGATGCACCCTTGCCCCGTGAATGGGCTGAACGCAAAGTGAATTTGCAGCACTTTACCGAGTTCCCTCGTGGCGGTCACTTTATCGCCTGGGAAGAGCCTGAATTGTATGCCAAGGATATACAGGATTTCGTCCGGCAGTTAACTGATGAATCCTCGAAAGTTATAGCGTAAGCAGCAGGCATGTGGGGGTAGCTAAAGGTACCCGCGCATACCCCCACGCGAATAGGTCGAAGACCTGCACGCCTACTTCAACATCCTTTGCATAAATGCAAGCGAGTCATACGAACATAAGATAATTCAAGGAGTATCACATGAACAATCTGAGCAAGTCACCTAACGCAAGCGAAGAAGGTGCACAATGACCCGCATCGACCGACGCGATGATGTGAATCCAAATGAAGGCGAACGCGAACATGGCGATGTCCTGTTCGCCGACAGCGTGAACAACAAATACCCTATCGACACCCCCGAACATGTGCGGGCGGCGTGGGGCTACATCAACCACAAAGATAACGCTGCGAAGTACGACGTGGATGAGGTTGCGTTAATTAAATCACGCATCAAACGCGCAGCGAAAAAGCACGGTGTAGAGATCGCCGAAGATTAGCCTCTTTGGTTTGTTAAGTAGACGAGAAACTGAAATGGCAGCGAAAAACGGATCGAAATCACAGGTCAAGCCGTTCACGATCAATATCCCGCAGTCAGCGCGCTCGCCGCGTCAAGTTGAACAAGTCATGACCATTCGGTCACAATAACGCAAAGGAGAAGAACATGAAACTGGTAACCAACACGCAGATCACCGTCGATGGAGTGGTGCAGGGAAACGGCGGGCGGGATGAAAACCGCAGCGGCGGATTCGAGCGAGGCGGATGGGCGAGGCCGCTGTTCGACAGCGAGGCCACGACATTCGTCGATCAGTTCTACCAACGTGCAGACGCATTCCTGTTTGGTCGGCGGACCTACGATCTCTTTGCTGGCTACTGGGGCGTGATGGAGCCTGGAAGCGGCCCCATTGCGGATGCTCTGAACACGAAGCCCAAGTACGTGGTATCGAACACGCTCACCGACCCGCGCTGGGCGACCACGACTGTCCTTACCGGTGACCTCGCGGCGGCCATCGGCGAGCTGAAAGCCAAGCCGGGAGGTGAGCTGCAAGTGCACGGCAGTGGCACCCTGACACGCTGGCTGCTCGAGCATGACCTTGTTGACGAGATGAATCTGCTCATCGTCCCAGTCGTCGTCGGCCAGGGTATGCGTCTGTTCCCCGACAGCGGCCCAGACATGGCGCTCGACCTCGTCGAATCGCGAACCTTCCCGAAGGGTATAACGCTCCAAGTCTATCGGCCCAACGGACGCCCGCAGTATGCAACGTGATATAGGTGCTGAAAATCTGTCCAATTACGCTGGGTACAGGTAAATAGTGTGACCCCCGAACACGTCCGCGCGGCGTGGAGCTACATCAACCACAAAGATAACGCTGCGAAGTACGATGCGGATGAGGTTGCGTTAATTAAATCACGCATCAAACGAGCGGCAAAAAAGCATGGTGTAGAGATCGCCGAAGATTAGCCTCTTTGGGTTGTTAAGTAGAGGAGAAACTGAAATGGCAGCGAAAAACGGATCGAAATCACAGGTCAAGCCGTTCACGATTAATATCCCGCAGTCGACACACTCGCCGTGTCAAGTTCAACAAGTCATGACGGTTCGCTCACAATATTAGCTAAAGTCCTGCGTATAAACCTTGAGAAAGACAATCCTAATGTCCATCAAGCTCGTTATCAACCTTCCTGTGAAGGACCTTGCCAGGTCAACCCGTTTCTTCGCCACACTAGGATTCTCATTTGACCAGCGGATCGCGAATGAAAATATGAACGCCCTGATCATCAATGACGACAGCCACGTGCTACTCGTGAATAAGCCGTATTTCAAGTCGATCACCGAGAAAGCCAAGAAGGACATCGCCAACGCCACCACTACCGAGGTGATTTTACAGTTGAGAGTGGAGAGCAGGCAGCAAGTTGACGCGCTAGTCGACCAGGCACTGGCGTCAGGTGGGCAACCTGCGAGCGATCCCAACGACCAAGGCTTCCTCTATGGACGGAGCTTCCAGGATCTCGATGATCATCTCTGGGACGTATTTTATATGAATCCTGACGCATCGTAACAGCAGGTATCCAAGCGCACAGCGCTCACCAAACTGCATTTCCTACGCCTTGGCGCAAGGTCATTATGGAAGGGACTGGACATGTACCAAGCTATGAGTAACCAGAGAAATTTGTGACGTACCTTTTGGAGTTCCTACATGCATTAACTTGATGCATGTATACCCCCGAACACGTCCGGGCGGCATGGGGCTACATCAACCACAAAGACAACGCTGCGAAGTACGACGCGGATGAGGTTGCGTTAATTAAATCACGCATCAAACGCGCAGCGAAAAAGCACGGTGTAGAGATCGCCGAAGATGACGAAAGCTGAGCAGGAATTTTCCAACGAAACCTGCTGTTGGGTTATGGCTGAAGGAGCGTATTTAATGCTCCAGCAGACGAAGCCCCAGACCCTCGCTTATGCGCCCAATGATTAGCCGGTTGCGTTAGCGGCCTGGATCGTCAGTATGATTCAGTCGCAGGCGGAGGAAAATGAACTACTCTGTAGCAATCTACGGAGTATCACTTGCAAATACATAGTCGTGCAGCAAGCTGCGGGGTATGAGACCCCAAATTTGAATAAACTAACTTTAAGCATTGGCTCAACGGAATCGAGAAGACAGAAAAGGGCTTTGCGTGTATGCCTTTCACCCTTCACATCCCATCTCCTCCGCTTAACGCCTATATCAACTCATTCTATTACGTTGATGGTCTCGTGCCATACCGCCGCGAGAAGATTTTGCCCGATGCAGGGCTAGACCTGAAGGTCAACTTCGGCAGCGCTATCCAGGCGTATGAGGCAGGTCAGTCCGAACCTTTTGCGACTTGCACCGAGAGCTGAATGGAATAATTCAACTTTAATTACGGGAAATATCGTAGAAGAAATTACGAAACTAAAAAAACTACCTGGTAAGGACATCGCCGTTATCGGTAGTGGCAAGCTTGTGCAAACCCTCATGGAAAATGACCTGATCGATGAGTTTGCACTCCTGATCTTTCCCATCGTTTTGGGAACTGGCAAACGTTTCTTTGCAGGTGAGAAAAAAGCGCCTCTGAAACTTAAAGAAACCAAGCCATTTAGTTCCGGTGTCGTATTTCTTTCCTACGAGCCTGATAGAAAAGCATCAGGGTGATAGGGACTACGCACTGCCGTGTCCCAACGAAATACAGACGGTTAAGGGTTTAACGCTGGGACATTCTCTCCGCCGTTTAGTGGGGTGCGACCTTATTGTGACCATACTGCCATAAACGAGAACAAAACATTATCAGGGGAAAAGGAGAACTCACATGAGAAAACTTTGGGTGAAGGCATGGATGACACTGGATGGGGTCTTTGATGCCGCTACGATGGATGATTGGTGGCAGAATACCGACAGCCCTGAACGGCAGCAGTACATTATAGAACAGTACCAGCAGGGCGATATTTATATGATGGGGCGCGTCACCTATGAGATGCTGTGGCCGGGCTGGTCTAAAGAGACGACCGGCGACGGCCCCGGGCCGGTCCTCAACCGCATGCATAAATATGTGATCTCGACCACCCTCACCGAGGCTCCCTGGAAAGAATCGACCATCATCCGCGACAATGTGGTGGAAGAAATCAGGAAGCTCAAACAGCAGCCGGGCAAAGACATCATTATCGACGGCAGCGCGACGCTGGTGCAATCGCTTCAGGGGACAGACCTGATCGACGAGTATCGCTTGCTGGTCGAACCCTTCATCATGGGCAGAGGAAGACGGTTCTTCGAGGACGGGACAGCCATGAACAAATTGCGGTTGGTCGAAAGCAAGACGCTCCAATCCGGAACGCTTGCGCTTATCTACCAGCCGGACAATGAATAACGGCCTGGTTTGACGGAACATACCCGACAGTGAGAGAAATTCGGAATGGTCAAAGACCATTCCCTACGAGGGAACAAAGCCCAAAATCGAAAAGTAAAGATCATCTCAAGGGGTTCGATTATCACTTCCGCGTTGCCTGTTTTCATAGCGCAACACGAATGGTCATAAAGAATAACGACGTAAAAGGATCACCTGGATGAATCAACAGCAAATCATGGAAATCTTCAACGACCCGCTCTCGCAAGAACTGCTTCACTCGAATATTCCCGCACGAATGGCCTATACCGGCGATGACGGCTTCCCGCGTGCTATCGCCATTGGCTTCTACTGGAACGGACTTCATCATGGCAACACATCCCAAATCGCCCAAAGTGAGCGCCCTGACTCAGCAGCCCAAAGTCGCGCTGACGATTGATACCAATTCCTTCCCGCCGCATGTTCTGACCGTGCGCGGCGCGGCCAGCATCGAGGTCGTGGAGGGTGTTCCGTGGGAATATCTCGAAGCCTCGCGCAAATTCATCGCACCTGAGCAGTGGCAGGGCTTTGAAGCCAACGTCCGTGCCACCTACAAGCAGATGGCACGCATTGCCGTCGCACCCGAATGGGCGCAGGTCTATGACTTTGTCACCCGTGCGCCAAAAGCCATCCAATCCTAAGCGCCATTTGAAAAGGTCGATTCATTCCATATGGGCGGGTCGCCGAATCCCACGCCCCTACACGAAATCGTATCCCCATTTCAATGATGCCTTTTAGATGCTGGAACTTTTCAAAGAGGCCATTTGAAAAGATCAATTCATTCCATACGGGAGGGGCTGAGCCGCCTCCCCTACACGAAATTCCATCTCGATTGCAGGCGTACACTTTATTTATTATCACTTTTCAAACGGCTTCTAACGACTGGAACGTTAGGTGCTCAAAATGACAACGTAGCTAACAAGGTGCATTGCTTGGCCTGCGAGAAAACGGCGACCAAAGTCAAGCAGGGAACTTACCTACCGAATTAATGTTTGGAAATCGTGTTTAAAGGGAAGTGGCGAAGGCTCCGCACTTCCCTGCTAAACGCGAATTCGGGACAAACGGTCATTTCCAAGAGCAATCAACTGGACGAAAGAGGAAATTGCGATGTCAATACACGCAATCGCTAGGGATAAGCAATTATTTAAAGATGAAACAAAGATGGTGGATGAGCAACCAGCCCAAGCGACAAACGCGGAGATTTTACAAATCCTGATCGCTGAACACAACAATATGCAAGCGGTGCGCTCTGCCACGGTTTTTGAAGCAAACGGGCGCACCAGTCTGTTCCTCGGCGCGGTTTCCAGTAGTCTGATCGCGCTTGCTTTTATGGGTCAAATGTCTGAGATGGGCAGCGCTTTTATTCTCTTTGCCCTCATCTTACTTCCTTCGCTGATCTTCCTCGGATGGGTAACCTTTCTCCGTGTGAACCAAACCGGGATCGAAGATATGATAGCGTCGCGGGGCATTAATCGCATTCGACACTATTACGCCGAGATTGCTCCTCTCGCCGGCAACTATTTTATCTTTTCCACCCATGATGATGTGAAAGGCTTTTTCCAGAATTTTGGCGCTCCGGCTACCTTCTTTCAACATTTTGTTGCCACAGCCGGGTTAGTCAGTGTCATCAACAGCGTACTGACTGCCACTTTTGTCGGATTGCTGACATTTTCACTGTTTCATGGCTCTTTAGTCGTGTGCATCATAATCAGCGTTGTGACATTTGCAGTTTCAGTAGCGCTGTATGCACGTCATCAACAGCGGTATTTTGAGAAAAATGAGCAGCATGTGCGGGTACTTTTTCCCTCCGGGAATGAGAGCCGGGACTGAGGGTACTGGTTCTGCACTGATCGCCTCTAAACATGGCTACGGTTGAGGCAATTAAGTTCATTCTGTACCTGCACTACATTGACATTGACTTTCAAACATAGTTTCGCAGTAGAAGGAGAAATCGTCATGAGCGTACAAATGGTGATCGAGAATGCACGGCAGCTTGTTCCAGCACAGTTGGATGATCGGGATGTAGTCGTGGCATTTTTCGGAGCTTTACACCACTATAACGCTTCTCTCGATCTCGATTTCACCTTGTCCGATGCTTGGGAGACCATTTTCGATGAGCAGTTCCGTTCCTCATATAACGACCCAAATATGATGTGGCTACTGGCGAAAGAAGGCAATAAAGCCATCGGATTGTTAATCGCTGGAGTTCACACTGACTCGGCCTTATTTTGTCATCGTCAATGGGTTGAGGTGCAAGCTTTGTACGTGGCGGACAATTACCGCCATCAAGAAATCGGTCAATGCTTGCTCAGTGCGGCGTATACCTGGGCGGAAGGTTTGAAATTATCCCGCGTTCAGCTTTATGTCACCGCTAGCAACGTTCGCGCTCAGTCTTTGTATGCCGAAGAAGGCTTCGTTACAAGCCAAACAATTATGTGCAAAACACTTTGGTAATGTGAGCGTTCACTAACACCTCAACCGAATAATAAAAATAAATAAGTCATGATAAACCCGCGTAAAAGGAGCTAAAACGATGCGCAAAGTGATCTTATATATGATGATGAGCTACGATGGCTATCTAGCCAACGAAAATAATGGTTTGGACTGGAGTGTTGCTGATCCTTCAATGGAGGGGGATGACTTGCTCACATCTGGTTGGGACACTGCCATCATCGGTTACGGCGGCTACAAGGACTTGTCTGCCTACTGGCCGACTGCCAAGAAAGATGACCCGAACATCTCAAAAAACGACGCAGTATTTGCCGACAAGATCAACAGCATGAAAAAGTTTGTATTCGCGGGTTCAAAGCATGAACTTACGTGGAATAATTGCGAGCTTGTGCTCATTTCTGATGACGCGTCCATCATCGATGCCCTTACTAGGATCAAGCAGCAGCCGGGCAAAGACATTGTCGTTTACGGCGGTGTGCGTATTGCCCAGACACTTGCCCGCCTTGACCTGTTCGACGACTATCTACCGGTCACACAGCCAGTTGTTATCGGCAATGGCAAGCCATTGTTTGAGAATGTAAAGCAGTCTCTTAAGCTGGAACTGGTCAACGTCAAGCACAATAAAGCGGGCGCTGTGAGAATTCATTATCGAAGAGTCAGATAATTGGTTAGCAAACCCCAATTGAATTGGAGCCAGATCAATCAGGAGCGCTAGCCTGGTATAAAATGATCGGGCATCGCCCTGTATGGGCGCTACCAACGGTTATAGAACCGATCCTCTCTCAGCCTTACGCAGCTCTCCGATTGCTCGAATAGGCACGCACGGAGGATATCAAGCTGAAAAGCATAAGCGTCATTGAATCGCCTGATGTGACGCATCTCAGGTTCGGCGTCGCCGGGTAAGGCGCATGCCCATCCACGCCAGTTCCATTATTTTCGAACAATATTTAAGGAGAGAAGAGATGAATAATAAAGAGCCAGTGGCTCAGTTGCTCGCCGCACCTGCCCTCCTCACAGCCGACATCGCTCGACTCAGGGACGCCATTCACGGCGAAATGATCCTGCCCGGTGACACCGACTATGATACTGCTCGGCATGTGCATAACCTGATTCACGACGGATATCCAGCGCTGATTGTTCGTCCGATCGACACCGACGACGTTGTGGATACGGTGCGCTTCGCGTCGGACATGGGTCTCACGATTGCGGTGCGAAGTGGCGGCCATAACGCCGCTGGCTTCGGCACGGTCGATGGTGGCATCGTGATTGACCTCTCGTTGATGCGTGCGATCACGATTGACGCGGATGCCCGTATCGCGCGTGCTCAGGGTGGAATCACCGCCGGGGAGTACACCACCGCCACGCTCGCCTATGGGCTGATTACCCCGTTTGGCGACAGCCCCAGCGTCGGAATTGGGGGTCTCACCTTGGGGGGAGGCACCGGCTGGCTCAGCCGGAAGCTGGGAATGACCATTGATTCGCTGCTGGCAGCCGAGCTGGTCACTGCCGATGGGCGCAAGCTGCATGTC
>JACDGI010000834.1 GCA_013821665.1 Anaerolineae bacterium | reverse complement strand
TGGTTGCACCCTGCTCACCTTTCACTGTTTCACAGGACTTGATGCGTGAGTCGGCAACACTTGCACGCAGCTATGGTGTTAGTTTGCATACCCACCTTGCCGAAAATGATAATGACATTGCCTATGGATTGGAGCAATTTGGTCAGCGTCCCGGTGATTATGTCGAGTCGGTGGGTTGGGTTGGAAATGACGTATGGCACGCCCACTGCGTCAAACTCGATACATCTGAGATTAATTTATTCGCCCATACTCATACCGGTGTATGTCACTGCCCTTCATCCAACATGCGGCTGGCATCGGGGATTGCACCAGTGCGCCAAATGCTAGATGCACACGTCAAAGTGGGTTTGGGTGTCGATGGTTCGGCTTCGAACGACGGCGCACATCTTCTTAACGAGGCACGACAAGCCATGTTACTGCAACGTGTTGGCGGCAATCCGGCTGCGCTGTCGGCTCGCGAGGCACTTGAAATCGCCACTTTGGGTGGTGCATCTGTCCTTAAGCGCGACGATATTGGGGCGATCAAGCCGGGTATGTCAGCCGATTTTATTGGTTTTCGGCTGGATACCATCGGCTTTGCGGGCGCACTGCATGATCCAGTGGCTGCGCTGACTTTTTGTGCGTCACCAATGGTTGACTTCTCGATAATTAATGGTCGAATGGTCATGAAAGAAGGTCAACTCTTGACCGTCGATGTGCCTGTGCTGATCGAACGCCATAACCAAATTTCGCGCAAGCTCATCAATGGTGACTAACAATCGCTGTGCGGCATCACCTAATCGTTGCAACAACAGGGAGAAAAACAGATGACCATCGTCGATCGTTTAGCCATTGCAAGAGGTGATTTTCCTGCGGATTTAGCACTGCGTCATGCAATGCTGGTCAACGTCTGGTCAGGCGAGATATACCCAACAGATATTATCATCCACAATCAACGTATCGTCGCCTTGGGCAGTGGCTACAGCGCCAAGCAAGAAATTGATCTGGGTGGACGTTATGTTTGCCCCGGCTTTATTGATGCCCATGTCCATATCGAAAGTAGTTTATGTACGCCTCCAGAGTTTGCACGGGCAGTCGTTCCTAACGGCGTGACCACTGTAGTTACCGATCCGCATGAAATCGCGAATGTCTTGGGTATGCAAGGCATCAACTTCATGCTTGAGAGAGCCAAAGATGGCCCGCTGAGTATGTTTGTGAATGCGCCAAGTTGTGTGCCCGCCACCAATATGGAAACCAGCGGTGCTCGTTTAGAAGCTGATGATCTGGCCCCACTGCTGGATAATCCTTGGGTCACTGGCCTAGCCGAAGTCATGAACTACCCCGGTGTTGTCTTTGGCGATGAAGGCATGTTGGACAAATTAGACCGCTTCCAATCAAAAATTGTGGACGGTCACTGCCCTGCTCTCACCGGAAAGCAGCTTAATGCCTATGTTGCGGCAGGTATTGGCAGCGAACATGAATGTACGACAGTTGAAGAAGCGCTGGAAAAGCTGCGACTTGGCCTGAACATATTTATCCGCGAGGGCACTACGACTCGCAACTTGAAACCGCTCTTGCCGCTCATTACCCCGCAAAACCACACACGAATATGCTTCTGTACCGACGATCGCCAGCCCAACAGCCTTATAGACGAAGGCTCAATTGACTTCATGATCCGTACTGCCATCACACATGGTATTGATCCCATTATGGCGATTCGAATGGGTACGCTCAATACCGCGCAGTACTTCCGCCTTTACGATTATGGGATGATTGCTCCGGGCAAGTGGGCGGATATGGTCGTCTTTTCAGACTTACACAACCTCCAAGCCGAAATGGTTTTTCGTCGTGGTCAGCTTGTCGCTCAGCATGGCAAAATGGTCATCGCAAAACCTGTTTTACGCCCCGTAACATTACCAAAATCAGTCAATATTGATGTTGAGCATTTGGATTTCAGCATTCCGGCAGCAAGTGGTCAAATTCGCGTCATCGGTGGAGTTGGCGATCAAGTAGTGACCGAACATCTCATCAAAGATGCCAAAGTATTTGACCAACAAGCTATATCCGATACAGATCGCGATATACTCAAAATGGTGGTTATCGAACGGCATCATGGCAATAGCAACATCGGCAAAGCATTCATCAACGGATTCGGACTCAAACGAGGGGCATTAGCGGGAACAGTCGCCCACGATCATCATAATCTGGTGGTCATTGGTGTGGATGATTTGAGTATCCGGCGAGCAGTCGAAGCCGTCATCGAAATCGGCGGTGGATTAGTTTCAGTAGATGGGGATAAAGTACTCGGCACATTACCATTGCCCGTGGCCGGGTTGATGACCGAAATCCCGTTAGAACAAGTTCGCCGTGAGTATGATTTGATGATTGAACACGCTCAAAAGCTCGGTAGTACCATGCCTGATCCGTTCATGGCGATGAGCTTCATGGCGCTTGAGGTTATCCCCAAGCTCAAGCTGACCGACGTGGGCTTGGTCGATGTCGAGCAGTTCAAAGTTGTGGATTTATTTGTTTAGTCAATTTGAGGCAAAATAGTCAGTCTCAATTCAGATTTGTGAGGACACTATGACAGTATCGCAGTCAACAATTGATGCCATTAAAGCGCGTGTGGCCGCACAGCGTGATGACATCATCACTTTCCTAAAAGAACTCTGTGCCATCCCCAGTTATGACAGCCAAATTCGTGCGGTAGGCGAACGTGCCGAGGCCGAAATGAAGAAGCTAGGCTTTGAGGAAATTTGGTGGGATCGCATGGGTAACATTGTTGGGCGCATCGGCAATGGCCCAACCAAATTGCTCTATGACAGCCATATCGACACGGTTGGTATCGGCGCACCAGAAGAATGGGAATGGGATCCATTCGCGGGCAAGGTTGAAGATGGTATATTCTTCGCACGGGGCGCGTGTGACGAAAAAGGCAGCACACCCGGCATGATTTATGGTTTGGCGCTGGCGAAAGAGTTTGGCTTGCTCGATGGCATTAGCGCTTATTACTTTGGCAATATGGAAGAGTGGAACGACGGAATTGCACCCCACGCGTTAGTCGAGGTTGAAGGGTTGAAGCCAGATTTTGTGGTTATCGGCGAACCGACCAAGATGCAGGTTTATCGCGGTCACAAAGGCCGTGTTGAGATGCAAGTTTTGGCTCGTGGTAAGAGCGCCCATGCTGCCAGCAATTTTCTCGGTGATAATGCGATCTATAAGCTGATGCCCGTGATTGATGCCCTCAGCAAATTGGAGCCTGAACTCGGCGATGACCCGTTCCTCGGTCATGGACGCATCACTGTCACCGATATGCACGTTAAAACACCGAGCATCAATGC
>JACDGI010000099.1 GCA_013821665.1 Anaerolineae bacterium | reverse complement strand
GGATTACACTAATCAGTGCGCCACCCGGCTATGGGAAGACGACGCTGATTAAGCAATTTGTCGAGCAATCATCGTATCCAGTAGCATGGCATACGGTTGAATCGCGTGAACGTGATTTGCCTAATTTACATACCCATAGCATTCAGGCGCTATCTGAAATTATCCCGGAAATTGGAGCGTTATGGTCTGCACCTCGTATGTCTGCCCGTGAACTAGCGGCTGATTTGACCGCTTGTCTTCATAAATATGAAACGCAAGATTATTTCTACGTCCTTGATGACATTGATGAATTGATCGATTCAGCGAGCGGGGAATCTTGGCTGCGGACCCTTACGGAAACACTTCCTACAAATTGTCATTTAATGTTAATTGGTCGAACGCTCCCGATGATACCATTTGGAAAACTAGTTTCACGTCGAGAAATTTTGGCAATTGGACAGGAACAGTTACGTTTTAGCCCGGACGAGATTGAGGTTTTAGCACAACAGACTGGCATTACACTTTCATCTCAACAACATGATTGGATAGAAACACACTTAGGGGGATGGCCTGCGGGTTTGATATTAGCGCTTCAGCCAAATTCAGATGTCCCAGAGGCCTTTTTAGCAGAAAGCGAGACTGGCGCAGAAGCACTGTTTGCGATTTTAGCTGAGCATATGTTGGCGCATTTGCCCCCTAATTTGTATTCCTTTCTCTTAATTTCCTCGCTTGTTTCGCCTTTCACACCTGAGATTTGTCAACAAGTGTTGGGCTTACCCAATGCCGACGCGCAGATTCGCGAGTTATTGAACCATAATCTATTTGTGTCGCGTGTAAAAGGTGGATTGGTTTATCATCCTTTGTTCCGTAATGTTTTGCAGCAGCGTTTGTTACAAAAATACCCGGATCATACGCATAAATTACGGGTGAAGCTTGCCTTGTGGTTCAAAGATCATCAACAATATGATGCTGCGTTCGACTATTTTCTGGCCGCCGAATCGGTACAGGACGCAGCCTCGATAGCAGATTTACTCACACAAACACACTTTTCAGAAGGTAAATTTGAAACAGTCTTATATTGGCGAGATCAACTTGCTTTGTATCAAGCGGTGCCGCCCCGCCTAAACTTCACCTGCGCCATGATCTACAGCGAGCGCTACGAGTATGAACGCGCACAACAGGAATTAGCCTCAGCCGAACAAGGCTTTCTAGCACGCCGGGATCGCACTAGATTATGGCAAGTAAAACTGCAACAGGCTTTCATCCTAAATCGGCAAGGGCATCCTAAAGATGCCATTCTACTAGCAGAACAGGTACATCAAGCGGATGGCGTACCCACGAATCTCCATAGTTATGCCAAAGTATTGATCGGGGCAGGGCATCTAAATTCAGGCCATGCGTCTAAAGCCCTGAATTATTTTGAAGCCGCATTGCCTACGCATCGTGAAATCAATGATACCTACGGAACGTCACAACTTCTTCAATACATGGAAATGGCCTATTTGCGGTGCAGTCGTTTCGCAGAAGCCTTTGCTTGCCTACAGGAAATCGTAGCCATCCGGCGTTCTCTAGGCAATGCCACCGGCCTTGCCACGGCGCTCAACGATCTTGGCTATCACTATCATCAATTAGGCGATTATTCTCAGTCTCGGAACACGTTTGAAGAAGGACTTCAGTGGGCTAATCGAGCAACCGAGCGGCGTTCAGAAAGTTATCTCCTGTGGAGCTTAGGAGATTTGGATCGAGATTGTGGGGCATTTCAAACGGCTTTACGAACCTATAATCAGGCATTAAATATAGTCGGTCAAGATGAGCCATCACTTCGCTGCTCCCTTTTGATTAGTCTATCGACACTCCAACGTTGGCAAAAACATTTTGACGAATCGGAAGCGCTAGCATCGGAAGCCTATCAACTTGCCCGTCAGCATCATCTCATTCTTGAAAAATATAAGGCTGCCCTGAGTTTATGTGCGGCGCGAATAGCAAATGGGAATTTGAAACGCTCTCAAAGCACGCTTCGGATGATTGCCGACTTGTTCACCAGACAAAGAGCAGATGCGGACGCGGCTCAAGCCTACGGGTTAATGGCAATTGTCGCCTTACGAGAACAAGATAACGCGGCGGCAGAAATGACTATGAAGCAAGCGGTTAGTCTAGTCCAGCATCCTTTTAGTCAACACCAACTGATTACTGAAATTGTTCATCACCCGAAATTGCGAAAATGGATCGGAGAATATGCTCGCCTTGTGCAGCCTTTGCAACAAGCGGTTGACGAGCTTGTACTGGCTCAGGTGGACAACGATTTTGTGCAGGAACCATTATCTGGGCCGATCTATCAGCTTCGGGTTTATACCTTTGGCCGCGAACATGTTGAACGCGATGGAGTGACTATTGAAACCTCAGCATGGAGCGCAGCCCGTGCCCGTGAGCTATTTTTCTACTTGTTATTAAATGGCCCCAGTACACGGCTCCAAATAAGTTTGGACTTTTGGCCGGAGCTTTCTACGGAAGCCGTAAAAAGTAATTTCCATACCACGTTATTTCGTGTCCGTCAGGCTCTAGGTGAGCAGTCCATTACCTTTGATGACGCTGAAGAACGGTATAGCTTACATCCTTCGATCAATGTTTGGTCTGATGCCACCGAATTTGAATCGTTTATTGCTCGTGCGTCTAATTTACCGGTACGTGCTGCTCATACTGAAGACTTATTAAGCCATGCGGTTGATCTCTATCAGGGTGAATTTTTACCGGATTTTGATGCCAAGTGGCTCAATGTTCGCCGCGAAACCTTGTCGAATCGTTATCTTGAAGCTCTGACCCGCTTGGGACAGTGTGCTGAAGCCCGTTTGGATTGGAATATCGCTATTCAACAATTTGAGAAGGTACTGGAGATAGACCCTTATCGTGAACCAGTATATCGGTATCTGATGAATTGTTATGCTCAGCAGGGCAATCGTAAAAAAGTATTGCAGACCTATCAATCGTTAGAAGCGCTGTTTCTTAAAGAATTGGCTGCCGAACCCTCACTTGAAACTCGCAAACTTTTGAGAAGTCTTATCCGCTAAGCTTCACATCCTCTCTCAAATGAAATGAATAATGTGAAAATGCAAGCCGCTTTGTAAGCGGTTTGTTGTACCCCTTTGATTATGCTTTCCAGTAACGTTCTGAATTCTTAAGAGTTGCTGCTGGAAAGGTATTCAAGATGTCCTTTACAAATGGTTTTAAACATCGTTTGCTGGTCGGGCGTAAACTGGTTTTGATTGTCTTAGTGGTTTTGAGTTTGACTGTAATGGTAGCGTCGGCGGGCATCACTGAAGCAGGGCCATCAGGCGGTGGTGCTTATTGCCCCGGTTGCTAAGAATTAAGCAAAGGACGCACTAGCTTGTGTGTCCTTTACATTTATGCTTATGTCGTAGAATGTTGCCTGACTATCCCGCTGGATTTTCGAGCCGGAAACCATGACCACGCACGGTAACAATATATTGACCTTCCGGGTCAACTTCGGCGAGCCGATCCCGCAACCGGCGAATCAGCGCATCAATCGCCTGTTCGCTTACCCCTTCGCCCATCGCTTCCGGCCACACCGTTTCGATCACATGGTCGCGTGTGCAAATGCGCCCCGCATTTACAAACAGTAGCTCAAGCAAACGATATTGAGGCAGACTAAGCGGTGGATTAAGCTCCACGCCACGCACGAATACACGTCGGGCTTCTGGATCAAGCCGCAGCTTACCAGTGATAAAAGCAGGTGGTTCGCTTGCTAACGGACTCGTCGCATCTGAATCGATAAACTTCAACCGCACAGCCAAAGCCACATGAATTTCATCGCCATCATGCAGTTCGCGTGTGCCCTTAAGTTGTAGCCCGTTCACCCATGTGCCATTTTTGCTATCTAAATCTTGTATAAAATAAGTATCGCCCTGTTTATAAATACGGATATGCTGGCGCGAGATTTGACGGTCTGGCAGCGTCAAATCACACTCTTCATCACGCCCAAGGATGACATCGTCTTTTTCAACAGGCCAGTGCCGTATGGGCTGGTTTTCATCCTGAATAATGAGGATTGGCTGGTCTGTATCAATTCTCGACATGAAACATTAACTCCTCACGAATGACAGGCGCACATACATCTACTAAACATGATAATAGCATAACCATTTAGCCGCTAGCCGCAGGGATTGTCACGGGATCGGATTCAACGACCCCCACCCATAATCCCTGATCATTATAAACAATTTGGGTATCGCCAGTTGTCACCTGTGCAACACCCGGCGACGTATTGCGATAATAGGCCTTGAATGTGTTGACACCTTGTGTCAGCCCCAATGACGAAATCTGTTGGAAAGTCCAGGCCGTATGGTGAATGCAGCTTTGGCGTGGCCCCAGCAGACGAATATCGGACTCAGGGATTGAACCGCCCTGATTTTGTCCACGCGGTACGACACTGTTTGAGTTGGGTATGAGCCCTAAACCACTCGTCACTCTGTCATCGCCATAGCGTACTTGAGCAGGATTATAGTAGATAGCGATTGTACCTAATGAATTGTTGGTAATAACAATACTTACTGTTAGCGTCTGTCCCGGTTGAGTCGGCAATGAACTTGTACGAACCTTTAAACTCAGCGGATTAACGGCTTCGCGCCCAATCAACGATTGATGCTGTGCACGTTCCGTGCCCGTTCGCAACCACGAACACATAATGCTTTCGTCTGCGCCCGGAATAAGCGAAGGCAGCAGGTTAGGCAGCATACCGGGGCCAGCGAATATTGCCAGCAAAACCAGTAAGAAGATACCTACCAGTGCGTTTGGGTTACCCGCACGACGAAAATAACGCATTTATCAGCCGAGTTCCTTTAGCCAACCATCAACAATGTCAAAAATTATTTCAAAATTGTCATTACTTATATTGTGCCACAAAATTCCCGGATCGTGACCCCTGAACCATGTATATTGTCGTCGGATAAAGTCATGTGTATTGTTTTTTGTGAGTGTGACAGCCTCTTCCAGAGATAAATGATCCAATAAATAGGCTGTCAGCTCCGCATAACCCAGCCCACTCATGGACGGTAATTTTCGGCTGTATCCAGCATTCAATAAACCCTCGACCTCACTTAAAAATCCGTCTTGTATCATCAAATCAACACGTTTGTCCGCTTGCTCATATAAATGCTCTCGTTCAGTAGTCAGCCCAATATGCAGCATATCATAATCGGGCGGTTGTTTACGCTGAAGTTCGCTGATGGGTTCACCAGCAATGATGCAAACTTCGAGTGCCCGAATTACACGTCGCACATTTCGGTAGTCGATGTTTAATGCCGCTTTGGGATCAAGCGTTTCTAAGCGTTGATGTAATGCTGCTGCACCATCGCGTTCCGCAAAATGTTCGAGTTCAGTGCGTAGCGCTTCGTTCGGCGCAACTTGTGGGATAGACCAGCCTTCAACTAGCGCTGTGATATATTGCCCCGTTCCCCCGACTAGCAGCGGCACATTACCCTTTGTATGAATAGTATCAATCGCTGTACGGGCGAGCCTTTGGTATTCCGCCAGCGACAAGTTTTCATCCGGATTGACAACGTTAATCAAATGGTGCGGAACAGCGGCCCGTTGTTCGTTTGAAGGTTTTGCCGTTCCAATATCCATCAAACGATAGATTTGTCGGCTGTCCGCGCTGATGATTTCGCCCTGAACGCGCTTGGCGACTTCAATCGCTAAACCCGTTTTACCGACTGCTGTTGGCCCAAGGATGATGATGAGCGGTTTACCAGCCAAGCGCGTCCTCAACATGTTCAATAATGGCTTTACCCGAACGTGGAATCGCGACCCCAATGACATCAATGCGCCAAATCGTATCATCGAGCTTGTGCATGTCAATATAGTCGTTGGCTAATGCGGCTAATTTCGTTTGTTTACGAGCATTGATACTCTCGAAGGATGCTTCTGTGTTTTCCGCGTGTCGTGAACGCACCTCTACAAAAACGAGGATATTGTCTTTTGTAGCAATAATGTCGATTTCACCCAGTGGGCAGCGCCAATTAGTCGTAACAATCTCGTAACCGAGTATCTGCAAATGACTTACCGCCAGTTGTTCACCTTGTCGTCCAAAAGGTTGTGTGGGTTGTGATCTTGGCATAGGGTTAATGACTAAAAAGCGGCTTAATCTAAATAAGTTGGTTTGGGTGATTGTGCGAAATCATATTAATAGTGTAGCACAGCCCTATATCAAAAATCCCCTCAGTTTGTTGAACTGAGGGGATTTTCTTCAATCAAGTTTCACTTCTTGATTGTGCGAAGTTAGTCAGCGCCGCTCTTGACAACTGCTTCTACCATTGTCTGTGTTTCCGGGTCAGTTCTCTTGCTGCGAGCAATAGCCCACAGAATAACCCCCAATAACACAAACATAACGACCACGATGATCGCACGGCTGCCTGCTGCCCCCGGCGCGGCAGCGGTCACCACTAATGGTGCTACCAGCAGCGCTACAAGGTTTACCACCTTAATCATCGGGTTCAATGCTGGGCCTGCCGTATCCTTGAAGGGATCACCAACAGTGTCACCGACCACCGCTGCCTTATGCGCCTCGGATCGCTTCCCACCGTAATGACCTTCTTCAATATACTTCTTAGCATTATCCCACGCACCACCCGCATTGCTCATGAACACAGCCATCAACTGACCGGCAAGGATGATGCCCGCTAGGAAACCACCTAACGCTGCTGCTCCTAACAAGAAGCCCACAATGATGGGTGTCAGTACAGCGATAACCCCGATAGGTAACAATTCCCGTTGAGCTGCCTTGGTCGAAACAGCCACGCATTCCGCATAGTCAGGTGTCTTGGTACCTTCCATAATGCCCGGAATACGCAGTTGCCGCCGTACAACACCGATCATTTGGAATGCTGCGCGGTTCACCGAGCGAATGAGCAAGCTGCTGAACAAGAAGATCAAACCGCCGCCGATGAGGAAGCCGATGAACACAATCGGCTCGGCGATATTGATACCGGTTCCAAACAACGTCCGGTTCAATGGCACGCCTAGACCGAGCTGCACCACACGCGTATCTGTCAAGAACGAACCAAACAGTGAGACTGCGGCGATAACGGCTGAACCAATAGCCACACCTTTGGTGATAGCCTTTGTCGTATTACCGACTGCGTCCAATTGGTTCAAAATCTCGCCACCTGCGCCGCCGCTCTCGCCAGCCAATTCCGCGACACCCTGAGCGTTGTCAGAGATTGGGCCGAAGGCATCCATAGCGACGTTGTTACCGGTTAGAGTCAACATACCGATGCCAGTCATCGCTACACCGTATAACACTGCGGTAAAGGTATCGACAACCTGTGCACCGCCTGCATTTGTAATGGGGAACAGACCGAAAATAATCACGCTCGCGAGAATGCTTCCTGCGATAACGATTACGGCCCACACGCTGCTTTCCATGCCGCTTGCCAGACCGCTCAGAATCGTGGTGGCAGGGCCGGTTTGCGTATTACGAGCAATTTCTTGTACCGGCTCATGCTCGGTATCTGTGAAGTATGCCGTTACTTTATCGATGACGATTGCTAACACGACTCCGACCAGTACCGCCGCCAGTGGTTGCCAGATAACAGTCCCGCCATTGATATTCGGATCACGCATATAAAATAACGTGAATATGGCGAACAAAGTTGCGCTCAGTGCTGCTGCGATATAGAAGCCGCGCGTAATCACCTTCAAGGCATCTTTATCACCGGTTGATTTGACCAGATTGGTACTGATGATCGAAGACAGCACACCGATACCGCGTACTACCAACGGGAAAATAATCCAGATGGGGCTGCGGGTAACGGTCGACAGTGCCAGACCGAGGATCAAGCCGGAAACAATTGTGACTTCGTAGCTTTCGAAAATATCGGCTGCCATACCTGCGCAGTCACCGACGTTATCACCCACGAGATCAGCGATAACCGCTGCATTACGGGGATCATCTTCGGGGAGGTCAGCTTCAACTTTACCCACGAGGTCAGCACCGACGTCGGCTGCCTTCGTGAAGATACCACCGCCCACGCGCATAAACAGCGCCAATAATGTACCGCCGAAGCCGAAGCCGAGTAAGGCATCAGGCGATGCGATACCGAAGATAATGAAAATGATGGTGCCACCGAACAGACCCAGCCCGTCCGTCAGCATTCCAGTGATCGTTCCTGAACGGTATGCAATACGCACCGCATCCGCATAACCGCGCTTGGGATCAACTGCGGCTGCTGCCACACGAACGTTACCTTGCACCGCCATATTCATACCGACGAAACCGACTGCCGCCGAGAAAACAGCACCCATTAGGAATGCGCCTGCACGCCCTAACGCAATGCTCAGCCGCGCCGTCGTGCAAGTGGAGGTACCTTGCTGAACGATTTGGGCTTCTTCTTGGTAAACAACCGCGTTTTCCTGAAGCAGCGTCAGTTCGGCAGCCGAAATATCGGGGTTAGCCGCTGCTACCTTATCCTTAATGTCTGTAGCCTGTGCGCTGACGCTTGCCCGCGCTGTTTGGGCAATATCAGGGCAGAAATGCTCAATCGCATACGGTGTTGGATTAACTACATAGACGCTAAAAAACAGCACGAAAACCAATATCAAAACCAGAGCCGCAATAATACGAAGTTGTGAGCTTAGGTAAGCGTTCGCGCCTGTTCGGATGAACCCCCACACTTCCTGCATTTTCTGTGAACCCTTGCCTTCAGCGAGGATTTGGCGGGCAAGTAATCCCGCATAAATCAACCCTGCGACGGCAATGCCCAGAACAATAATGATGAGTATATTTTCAGTAGAATTCAATGCACGCATGTTTCAAATTACTCCGTCAACATAACAAATAATTAATTGGATTCGAATTTGGTCATTGTTGTACTACAGCGATATGGATTCCCCCCAATTGATAACGTAAAAGATAGTCGGAGTTTATCTTACTTGTGGAGAATATGTCAAAATTGGAATCTTACGGGATTCAAGTCAACGAGGTAACGCAATATAATGTGGATTGTAGTATACCTATGCTTTAACCAATTAATGCTGATTGTTTCAGGAATGCGAGGAATCTACTCATGCCAAATATTAAGGTGAATGGGGCGGAATTATATTACGAAGATACTGGCGGTATTGGCAAAGAGGTTATCGTTTTTTCACACAGCTTATTTCTAAATTGTCGCATGTTCGACGCCCAAGTTGCTGCCTTTAGCAGCCGCTTTCGCTGTATCACCTATGATCATCGCGGGCAGGGGCAGAGTGAAGTCACAGCATCCGGTTATGATATGGAAACGGTCTATGAAGACGCAGCACAACTTATTCGTGCGCTCGATGCTGCGCCCTGTCATTTCGTAGGTGTGGAAATGGGTGGTTACATTGGGATGCGCATTGCTTCGCGCCAACCCAATCTGCTGCAATCCCTGACCCTCATTGAAACCTCTGCTGATCGTGATGCGGAGCAAGATTTGTCTCGCAGTACTACAAAATTGCCGCAAGCCTTGAGCTGGATTAGGTCAGGTCCAGCGTTGCAGCCCTCGATGGAGGGGTTATTCGGTCAAAAATTTCTCGCCGATCCATCGCGTGCTGTTCAGCGTGAAGAAATTAAACGGCAGATTGGCGCAATCAATCGTGCCACGATTGTCCGTGCTGCCGCAGGGGCGATGACCCGTCACAGTATATATGATGAATTGGTCAATATTCATATACCCACGTTAATACTCGTCGGCGATCAAGATGTCGCGACCATTGCTGAAAAGTCTAAACGAATGGCTGCTAAAATCCCAAACGCCAAAATGGGGATGATACCCGGTGCGGGGCACTCCGCGACTATCGAAGAACCTGAAACGGTCAATAAACTCTTAGAACTGTTCATCAATAATTTAAAGCGCGATTGGTGAAAATAAAAACGCCCTTATTACAGGGCGTTTATGATAAAGACGTTTGCGACCAATCAACTACCGCGTTTCAGCACTTTGCGGAATTTGTATCCATACACAATCATCCCACGCGCACCTTCAGTGGTGAGTTTGCGCGTGACCATCTCGACCTTATCACCAATTGCCACAGGCTCATCAATATCCGTGATCTGTGCGGTAATGATTGGGCCTTCATCCAATTTCACAAGAGCAAGCATATAAGGTGCTTGTTCATCAAAACCTTCTGGCGTTTCTTGCAATGTTGTGTAGCTGTAAACTTCGCCCGTACCGGCGAAGGTATAGTGCTCACGCTGAACTTCTACCTCTTTGCGAGTTGTCATGCAGTGCGTCCTAGCTAGCGGCCTTTAGCAACTTCTTTGGGCTATCGACCTGTGTTTTTTGTGCAGGCTCTGCAACAGTAATGGGAGCAGGGCGATTTTGTAGGCTTGTTTCGCCACTTTCATAGCGCACACCTTGTAAACGATAGCGTTGTGCGTTTAACCGCCAGTGTCTTGAAATTTGCATGATATCTCGCTCCTCAAACTCGATGACTTCTATTGTGCATTTTTGCACGAGATGTTGAGAATACTACATTGATGTGCCTATCAAAACCTATCAAATTTCTTGTGATAGCTATCACAAGCACAGTGTTTTGACCGAAAAAACTATCTTTTACTACACCTGTAGCACATGTGCAATTGCAGTGCTGCCTAAACCGCCTAAGTTTTGGATCAACGCCGTTTTTGCATTCGCCACTTGGTTGGCTTCTGCTTTTCCCCGAAGTTGCAAACAGGCTTCTACCGCTTGATACACACCCGTCGCACCTACTGGATTACCACGCGCCTTCAAACCACCAAATGTGCTAATGGGTAATGATCCAGTCAAACTGATAGAATTACTTTGCGCCAGCTTCCAACCTTCGCCACGCGCTGCGAATCCACTGGCTTCAAGTGTCAGAGCGCTAAGGATAGTGTAGGCATCGTGCAGTTCAAACAGGTTGACATCTTTCGCAGTGATTCCTGCACGGGCGTAAGCTTTGTGGGCAGATATATTAGATGCCTTTAGATAAAGCAAATCGCTCCGGTCGTGCAGAGTCAGCGTATCCGTTGCCGCCGCGCTGCCTGTGATTCGTACCGGTTGCGGCACCATATCCACCGCTCGGTTATAGCTGGTGATAATCACCGCCGCTGCACCATCAGCATCAGGCGCATTATCGAACAGACTTACAGGATCAGAGATCATCGGTGCTTTGGCAAATCGTCCCGGCTTGATGCTGTTACGGAACATCGCATAGTCATTCAGTCCACCGTTGCTATGGGCATTGATGCTGAAACCTTCAAACGCAGTCAGTTCCAATCCGTATTCAAACATATAGCGTCGCATCAGCAAGGCGGCCAATGCAGTCAGCGTTGCCCCATGTGCCGATTCATAATCGGCATCCAAACTGACATTTCTGGCTTGTATCCGCGCGTTCGCCAGCATATCGGTTGATTTTTCGACGCCCACCACCGCTGCTGTCTCAACAGCGCCTGAAGCCACAGCTAAATAAGCCGTTCGCAATGCCGCTGCGCCCGAAGCTTCTGCTGCTTCTGTCGTATAAGCCTCGACGTTACTTAATCCTGCATAATCCGCAATCAGCGCCCCTAACTGCGTTTGGCTGCTGACGGTTCCGCCATAAGCATTGCCCACATACAGAGCATCAATTTGTTCAATTCCTGCGTCTTCGAGCGCCAGTTGAATTGCCTCTGCTGCTAACATTCTCAGGCTGCTATCCCAGTGTTCGCCAACTGGAATTTGCCCTATACCAATAATCGCTACATCACGCATTGTCGTCCTAGTCCTTCAGTTTGCCGCGATAACGGCAGTAGGTTGCATAATCAATCACAGTACGTCGCTTGATATAATCTTGCGTTGCCGGAGCGCGATTTTTGACCGTCTCGATATGCTCAGTCACGGTCAAATCAAACGCGTCCGAACCCGCACCACTGCCGTAGCTCACCATCAAAATATGGTCTCCCGCTTTTGCCACATCCAACGTAGCCGTTAGACCAAGCATACAGGAACCCGAATACACATTTCCCACGACACCGGCTAACAAACCGGGACGAATTTGCTCATCGGTAAATCCCAGCATTTCCGCCGCGCGGCTGGGGAACTTCACATTCGGCTGGTGAAAAACAGCGTAGGTATAATCACTCGCTTTGGTTCCCATCATGTCCATTAACGACTGTGCGGCTGCGGTCACATGAGCAAAGTAAGCTGGTTCGCCCGTAAACCGATCTCCATGACTCGGATAGTGTTCGCCCGAACGCCGCCAAAAATCAGGCGTATCCGTTACGAAACTATAGCTGCCTTGGTACACGGCACAGGATTCTTCGGCTGGCCCCAACAAAAAGGCCGCACCACCTGATGCCGCCGTATATTCTAAGGCATCACCGGGGCGGCCTTGCGCGGTATCCATGCCGATACTCAACGTATAAGCCACCATACCGCTGCCAATCATACCAATTGACGCTTGCACGGCTTCTGTACCTGCTTTACAGGCGAATTCCCAATCAGCCGCCTGAATATTGGCGGATGCCCCGATGCTTTCGGCCACAATTGTGCTGGTGGGCTTGACCGCATACGGATGACTTTCGCTGCCCACCCATACCGCGCGGATAAGTTGTGGATCGATGTTTGCGCGAGCAATAGCATTACGCGCTGCCTCAATCGACATCGTGGTCACATCTTCATCCAAGCCAGCCACTGCTTTTTCGGTGATCGGGCTGCCACCCAATCCGTTTGTCCATACGCGTGCGACTTCTGTTCCCGGTAGTCGATAGCGGGGGATATAAGCACCGTAGCCCACAATTCCTACTTTGCGATCAGGGTGCATAACATATGAAGGATTAATATTCAGATCATTTGCTGTCATCGGTTTGTCCTGTTGCATATCATCGTTGTGCCAAAGTGTCACATGGTGAGCGTAGTAAACCACTTGGATACATGCTCAAAAACCGCATACGTATTTACCCTCTACTCTTTAGCGTAAGTGCATTTTGAGGGTATGCGTATGGAATAAATTCCTAAAATCATACATTTTGAATTGAGGTCGTGTCGCTAATCTGCGCCTGCCACGGGGTTATAAACCGGGTTCGATGCCAATTCGAGTACCAACACTTTTGCCCGTTCGAGCCGGATATTGCCTTCTTTGACCATTGCCTGCACCACCCGCCCGACCAGTTCACCGCTTGCGCCCGCTGCTACCGCCAATTGCCGCGCGTGCATACGCATATGCCCACGTTGAATTCCCTCGGTAGCCAATGCTTTTATTGCGGCTAGATTTTGTGCTAATCCCACCGACGCTGTAATTTCGGCAAGTTCGCGTGCCGATTGTGTGCCTAATATTTTGAGCGCTAACCCTGCCGCCGGATGCACTTTTGTCGCACCGCCCACAGTTCCCAGCGCCAGTGGAAGTTCAATCGAGCCGCGCAGATTGCCATCGGCATCCTGCCACCACTTGCTCAGACTCGTATATTGACCGTTCCGTGCTGCATAAGCATGGGCACCCGCCTCAATTGCCCGCCAGTCATTGCCTGTAGCGATGACCACCGCGTCAATCCCGTTCATGATGCCTTTGTTGTGCGTTGTTGCTCGGTAAGGATCAACTTCTGCGAAAACGCCCGCCTCCACAATCGACTGCACTGCTTCTTCACCCCTCATATGGTCGGAAGCCAATTCTCGTGCCGGTATCATACCCTCGGCGCGTGCCTTTCGTTGGTCAGTTAAATTGCTTAGGATACGCAGATTAACGCGTCCGCCCGTCAGCATTTCAATTTGTGGTGCCAGATGTTCAACCGCCGTATTGATCGCGTTTGCACCCATTGCATCTTGTGTGTCATACAACAGATGCACAATTAGCATCGGCCCGACCGAACTGTTCAATATTGGACGTACTTGGATGTCACGCGCACCGCCGCCATGCCGCACGATGCTGCCGCCAACTTTATCTGCTTCGGCCATCAGTTCCGCTTTATGTGCCAGCACGATTTCAGCCGCTGCATTCACATCGACTAAATCCAGCACCTGAATTTGTCCGATCATAATCGGCTCGTCACTTGATGTGATAAAGCCGCCGCCTTCACGGAACAAACGCGCAGCATTGCTCACAGCAGCGACGACCGACGGTTCTTCAATCACCATTGGAACCAGATAATCTTTGCCATTGACCAAGAAATTGGTAGCGATACCGAGCGGCAGGGCATACACACCGATGGCATTCTCGATCATGTGTTCAGCTTGACCAGCATTTAAACCGCTTAACCCCTCTAATACATCTTGCTCGTGAGGTGTTAAACCAGCCCATTCACCAACGAGTTGACTGCGCTCTTTGAGTGATCGTTTGTAAAAACCAGATATGCGTGATGATCGAGTCATAAATCCGACGCTTTCATTAAGTGATGGCTGGAAGCATATCAGTTGTGAACTTTCAAAACCTATCAAGATAGTGAAAAACAGCACAATCTATCTGAGGAGTTCCCATGTTTCGATAGACTTTGAGAGTCTTTTAGGCCAAATAGGCGTTTATCCTCCGCTAAGGAAACGCTATCACTCCGCACATACGAAACGCGTCTAGAATGAAATAAGGATGCTAAAGAACTGACATCCACTCCTTTTATCTTGTAGATTATCGTGGCACAGAAATCGTAAAGATCATGAAATATGCTGTTTTGTTACTCGTCTTGGTTAGCGCCTTGTTTTCGAGCGGTGAATCAACTTTTGCATACGATGCAGGTAAACCTGCGCCCACCACGCTGCGCCGTTTGCATGTTCCCATATTGATGTATCACTATGTCAGTGAATTGCCACCTCATGCCGATGAAATTCGTCGCGGATTAACGGTCACGCCGGAAATTTTTCAAGCGCATATGCAGTATTTGCATGATCAGGGCTATACCACCATTTCCTTATATGATCTAAACGCTGCCCTGACCAAAGGCACACCCTTACTACCTAAAGCCATTGTTCTCACGTTTGATGATGGCTATAGCGATGCCTATTCCAACGTATTTCCAGTCCTTAAGCAGTTCGGTTTCATAGGAACGTTCTTCGTCATCACTTCACGCCCGGATGCCAAAGATCCTGCTTATCTGTCTTGGCCTCAAATTGTCGAAATGTCAAAGGCAGGTATGAGTATGGAACCCCACACCAAAGACCATGTGGACTTACGCCAGCGCGATCATGATTTCTTGATATATCAAATGCAGGGGAGTATTGAAAGTCTTGCGGCTTATACCGGACGCACACCGCACATGTTCGATTATCCGGTGGGGCATTACGATTTAGCCACTCTCCGCGTTGCCAAAGAGCTTGATGTTTGGATAGGCGTATCCACTGCCAATGGCGATACCGAAACGACTTCAAGCCGTTTACATTTACCGCGCTTGCGTGTCTTAGGCAATATGAGTGTGGCTGCTTTAGCTTCTGTCCTTCGCCACGCTTAGGAAATGAAAAACCCGCCGTAACGAAGGCGGGTCAACAATATTCAGCTTTAACCTGCTTGCTTAGTCGGGCAGAATTTTGGTGCCCATAAAGGCATCCAACCAAGTCACGCAGATCAGTACAATCGGAATATAGGTCACAATGAAGTAACCAAAACCAAATTTACCCAGTGTGATGCCAGCCGATTCCGGTTTTACAATTGGGAAGCCAACCGTCACCAGCAAATAAACGACCACAAAACCCAGTACCATAGAGACCAACCAAACAATCAAGCGCCTAACATTCAGCGATGACATTTTTTTCTCCCGTTGAAGTCATTTTCCTCAATGATTTTATTCTAACCTGCCAATAGCCACATGTGCAAGTCTTATCCGCTGACCATTCTTACTTGTTTTGGACTCATGAAGTTTGCGAATCGTTCAAAACATTGTTAAAGTTGCGAAACTTTCAACTACAAACATATCCTACCGTCAAATCAAGTGTTATCTCATTTACATCGTCTCGCGGTTGAGTTAAACTGGTAATTGTTACAGGTTTCACAAGGGGATTTTGCATGGCTGATTTATTCGACAAAATGCGCAATGA
>JACDGI010000833.1 GCA_013821665.1 Anaerolineae bacterium | reverse complement strand
TCCCACCTGAGCCGCCTAATCCCTTCCCACCCGCGCCACCCAATCCAATGCCACCGGAACCACCGGGGCCGATGCCTAACCCGCCACCTAACCCCATTCCACCAATGGAACCGCCGCGTCCCAATTTCCCAACTCCGCCACCCAACGTAACAACCTGAAATTGGTACGGCACCAATAAGTTAGAAGCCCCGGTTAAATGCCGGGGTTTTTGTTGCCTACGAGTCCATGTGCTAAGACCAGTTTCTTGACGAACAGCCTCATTTGGTGTGATATTTGTCCCAGCCTGATCAATTTTCAATTATGGCGTTGGATTTCGTTGGAGACGGTTGATCTCTTTGAGGTTGGCTTGCCTGTTAGCCCTAGCAAAGTAGACTATGACTATTGAATATCGCGTTGTAGACGACCCCGAAGAACTGAAAGCAATTGTTGAACTTCAAATGAAGGTTTGGTCGATGCCCGCCAGCGAGGCCATACCGCACAACATGCTGTTCGCCGTCATTCACGGCGGTGGCAATGTCATGCGGGCGGATTTGGATGGCGAACTCGTCGGTTTCTCCTTGGGATTAGCCGCATTGCATGGTGATGACCGTCTGTTATGGTCACATATGGCGGGAGTGGTTCCCGGCCATCAAGGCAAAGGTATCGGCACCGGTATCAAATATGCCCAGCGGCATTGGGCGCTGGATTATGGTTACAAGGTCATCGCGTGGACATTTGATCCCTTGCAGCGGGGTAATGCCAATTTCAATATGCACATCCTGAAGGCTACTGCCTCGATTTACCATGTTAATTTTTATGGTACGATGACCGACGGCATTAACGCCGGAATGCCGAGTGACCGCATGGAAGCTGTGTGGGATTTACTGGCTGAGCCGGTTATTGCTGCCGAAAATAATCCGCCAGCGTCCGTGGTGACGGACTTCTCACGAGAAAAATTCTTGCTTTACAGTGACGATGATGGTCAAACTCATCTCCAACTGCCGACTGAGTGGAACAGCGACCATTATTTTGCTGAAATCCCATTCCAACTCGCCAAACTCAAACGTGAAAATATTCAGCAAGCACAGGCGTGGCAGGTGGCTTTACGACAGGCCATGATTCCTGCTTTGGCTGCTGGTTATAAAGCTGTAGACTTCGCCGATGACGGCAAGCGCTGCTGGTATATTTTAGGCCAATCTTAATACCTTTAGAGGATAGCATATTGAAATCTATAACGATCCAAGACATCAAATTGCACACGATTGCGCTGCCCTTTGTCGAGCCGCTCAAAACTAGCTTTGGTAATGATCCGGTTAAGGCTACTGTATTGGTCGAGATCATCACAGCCGAAGGTGTAAGCGGTTGGGGCGAAATTACCGTCGAAGTGGCACCGGGTTACGCCGCTGAAACGCCTGTGACATCCGAACATATCGCCAAAAACTTCTTGATGCCCAAATTGGTCGGCAAAACTTTTAATCATCCACAGGAAGCGCAAGCCTTGATGAAGAAGGTTCGCGGCCATCACCACACCAAGTTTGGTTTGGAAACCGGCATCTGGGATGCGCTCGCGAAAGTGAATGAGATGCGGCTGGTGGACTTATTCTCGTCGTATTTACCCGAAGGCAACACGACCAAGGGTTATGCTAGTGTCGGCGTGAGCATCGGCATTCAGAAAACGATTGAAGATACTGTCAAGGTCATTCAGAAACGCTACGACCAAGGCTATCGCCGCATCAAACTCAAAATCCAACCGGGTTGGGATGTGGAATTCGCGCGTGGCATACGGGCGGCGCTGCCTGATATTGTCATGATGCTGGATGCCAACAGTGCTTATACATTGAAGGATGCCGAACATCTGAAACAGCTTGACGCGTTCAATCTGTTGATGATTGAGCAACCGCTGGCCGACGACGACATCTACGAACACAGCAAGTTACAGCCGATGCTCAAAACCCCAATTTGTTTGGATGAGAGTATCAAATCACCGAGCGACTTGAAGCTGGCAATTGAACTCGGTGCGCTGCGTATCCTGAACCTCAAACCGGTGCGGGTGGGCGGTTACGTGGATAGCCTAGAAATCTATAAGATTTGTGTGGAGAACAAGCTGCCTCTGTGGATTGGTGGCATGATGGAAACCGGGGTAGGTCGCGCGGCCAATGTGGCTTTTGCCTCGCTGCCGGGGGTGACGCTGCCCAGCGACATCTCGGCAACTGATCGTTACTATAACCCTGATGTGACCGAGCCACCGTTTGTATTAGGCAAGAACAGCACCATTGCTGTGCCGGAAGCGGCTGGTATTGGTGTCGATGTGCAGCCGGATCGGCTCGCAAGCGGCAAGCAGCTTTGGAGTGAGGTTAACCCTTACGTCGATTGAGGCGGATCGTCCGTGTCGAAGATTTCAAATTCTTCAATGACGCTGTCAACGGTTTCGAGTCGGGCTTGGGAGGCATCATTCTGTTGAACGAGGATGGCTGCCACCAGCGCATTGAGTAAACTAAAAAGCGCAGCGGAGGCACCATAAAACCACACGCCATAACGCACGGTGAATACCAGATCAGCGCGGCGGGCAGCAGGGGAAACCGGTGTGTCCGTCACGCTGATAATCTGAGCGCCGACTTTGCGGGCATAATCCATCGCATGCAGGGTTACTTTGGTATAGCGTCCGAAGCATAAGCTAAATAACAAATCCTTGCTGGTGAGTGAGGCGATTTGGTCAACCAGATCGCCCACCCCCGGTTGTAAGAGTTGGCATTTCCCCCGCACTTGTCGCAGTCCCATCGCGAAGTTCATCGCCATTGGCGCGGACGAACGCAGCCCGATCACATACACATTTTCCGCCGCTAGCAGCATGTTTACAGCCTGTTCAAAATCGGCCACCGGAATTTGCGCCACCATATTTTCAATGTTCTTAGCATCGGTCAGCATGACCCGTTCCAAAATCGACTTCATGCTGTTGTCTTCTTGTTCCAGCAGCTCGCTGATGAGGCGGCGTGAACCGAGTTGATAAACACCCGTCGAATTCATCCGGCCTGAAACCTGTTCTTGCAAGGCAGTCTGGAATTCAGGGAAGCCATCAAAGCCGAGCGCCTGTGCTGTGCGTACAACCGTCGAATGGCTGACATCCACCAGTTCCGCGATGCGTGCCGCTGACAAATAAACGGCTTCCAAGCGTCGGCTAAGGAAGAATTCCAGCACTTTTTGTTGGCCCATACTCATCCCGCCATAGGCTTCGCGGATGAGCATGACGATGTCCTGTGATGCTGCATTTTCGGTCATAAAGGCATCCCTAATCTGTTGATGTCCACACTCTTGCACAGATGACGTTTTTGTAACTTATCGAATTGGTGCAACTT
>JACDGI010000832.1 GCA_013821665.1 Anaerolineae bacterium | reverse complement strand
GCTCAATGTCGCCACATAGGCATTCAGCACATCCCAACTGACCTGTGTTTTAGCCAGCAGTTCCGCTTTATCCATTACACGCCACCCTTTGCAATCGCCGCCATCCACGGGATATGATCGGCATAATGCAGGATGGTTGCCCCGCTGATATAATTGGTAATAGGGCGCTCACTCTGGGAGTTTGGATTGTACGCACCATAAGCACCTTGCAGCGTTTCGTCAGACATCGCCTCAATTTGGTTGAGCAGTTTGGCGTGTACATCTTGCCGCTTCTGCTGGACTTCTCCCCACGACAAATCCTTATTACGCTGATAAATTACGTCATTAATAGGATCGTCGTTATCCGGTTTCCAGATGGCTTCATCAATGCTCATGTAAGCGCGGCGGTCTTGCTTATCGAGGAATCCAGTCAGCCCATCTTCCCACACCGCCATATGAATCACATGATCTTTCACCGTCCAACCCGCCGCGTCTGTCGGCTGTGTGATTTGGGCATAGCTCAACGTACTGAGGAAGGTATCCACATTGTCCCAACCTGCTTGTATTTGGCTGAGGAGTTCAGCTTTATTCATGACTACTGGCCTTTTGCAATCGCCGCCATCCACGGGATATGCTCGACATAGTGATCGGGTGTTGTCCCGCTGATGTAATCGGCAATAGTGTGTTTCATTTTCGTGTGTGGATTAAAGGCGCTGAATGGCTGATGCAGCGTTTCCTCGCTTATGGCGTTGATTTGGTTCAGCAGTTTGTCATGGATTGTTTGGCGCTTTTCCAATACTTCTGCCCATGTCAAATCTTTGTAGCGCTTTTGCAGCACCGCGTTGATCGGATCATCACCAGCGTCCCAAGTGGCCTCATCAATGTCCATATGGGTGCGTCGATCTTGCTTGTCCAGCAAAGCCGTTAAGCCGTCTTCCCACGCTGCCAAATGGATGACATGATCTTTCACCGTCCAACCAGCCGTGTCGGTAAGTTGAGTCTTTTGCGCGTCACTCAGGCCAGTAATAAAGGTGTTGACTGTGTCCCAACCAGCCTGAACTTGTTTCAGCAGGGCGGCTTTCGAGATTTGAGCCTTATCCGCCGCGATTGCCGCCATCCACGGGATATGGGCGGCATAATGGTCGAAGGATTGGCCGCTGACGTATTCGGTAATTGATCGCTTGCTCTTAGAGTTCGTGTTATAAGCCCCATATGCGCCTTGTAGCGTTTCGTCACTCATTGCGTCGATTTGCTTCAGCAGTTTGTGGTGGATTTCTTGCCGCTTTTGCTGAACTCCCGCCCATGACAAGTCCTTGTACCGTTTTTGGATGACCGCATTGATCGGATCATCTCCGCTACTCCACGTCGCTTCATCAATGTCCATATGGGTACGCCGATCTTGCTTGTCCAGCAGCGCGGTCAAACCATCTTCCCACGCCGCCAGATGGATGACATGGTCTTTCACCGTCCACCCGCCCGCATCGGTAAGCAGTAGCAATTGTGTGTCGGTCAATGGGGCAAGGAAGTTGTTGACCGATTCCCAACCCGTTTGCAGTTTGTCGAGCAGTTCAGCTTTGCTCAACGGCTTTTGATCGGCCACAATCGTCGCGATCCAAGGTTGATGCTCGGCATAATGTTGGTAGGTATTCATCTGAACCCACTTGATCACCGGCACTTCGCGATCAGACTCGGGCTGATAATAGTTGTACGGGCGTTGCAAATCCTCGTCGCTCATGGATTGAACTTTGTCCACTAAGCGCGTATGAACACCCATGACAAATTCCCGCACCTGTTCCAGCGTTTTGTCCTTGCTCTTCTTTTGCAGAATGTCATTGATTTTATCGAAATCCTGTGTCGCCCACGTCGCCTTATCGACTCCCATGCCAGCAGCGCGATCTTGCTTATTGAGCATTGCTAAAACGCCGTTTTCCCAATCTGCCAGATGGATCACATGGTCGAGCGCTCGCCAACCTGCCGCATCAGTTGGCACGGTGACTTGTGGTGGAGTCAGCGTGATCAAATAGGCGTTGAAATCATTCCAACCCTTGTCGATGGCTGCCAGAAGGTCGGCTTTGCTCATGGATTGTTCGTTCGCCACAATCGCCGCAATCCACGGCGTATGTTCTTCATAATGGTGATAAGTATCGTCCTGAAGTAAGTCAATCGCGGGCGTATCATATTGGGATTCAGGTTGGTAATAATTGTAGGGACGGTACAGATCCTCGTCGCTCAACGTTTTGATTTTATCCACTAACTGTTGATGCGCGTCGTCTGCATACTTCCGCGCTTCTTCAACTGTCTTATTCTTGCTGCGCTGCTGCATGATACCGTTGATTTTGACGTAATCGCCTTCTGCCCATGTTGCCGCATCAATCCCCAGCACAGAGAGACGGTTCCCCTTGTCGAGAAAGGGTATCAGGCTGCGTTCGTAATCCGCAATATGAATGACATGATCTTGCGCCGACCAACCCGCTGCGTCCTTTGGTACCGTGAGTTGTGTGGGCGTGAGCGTTGCTAAATAGCTATTAAGATCATTCCAACCTTCGTCAATCGCGGCTACTAGTTCCGCTACTGTCATGCGTTGTGTCTCAGCCATAATGCCTCCTCCATGAGTTGCTGCCAATAATACTTCTATATTCAGCCGAATGTTCACTAGAGTTTGGAACATATATTCGTACTTGTCAACCACATTGTAGCCTATTTTACTTGCCTGATTTTCTTGTTCTCCGTTATCCTCAACAGACAGCTAACAACTTGGAGACTACCTCATGTCCAACCGACCTTTTAATGATCCTGCCGTCGCCCAATCGTGGGATGCCGATACAACCACGCTCAATCCGTCACGCCCTGAGCAGCTCGATATGCTCCTCACCATCATTGCTGACTATTACCAGCCGCAGAAAACCATTCTTGATCTCGGTATTGGTACCGGTTTAGTTGAAGAGCTGCTCTTCAAACGGATTCAACAGGCGCAGCTTGTCGGGGTTGATGGTTCGCCCGCCATGCTCGAATTCGCCTATAAACGCTTACAACCTTATGCCGGCCAATATACGATTATCGTCCACGACTTCACCGCTATTGCCACCTTACAACTGCCGCCGCGCGACTATCAAATGATTTTCAGCGTCCAAACGCTGCACCACCTCACTGATGAGCAAATGCTTGCTGCCTATCAGTTCACTTATAACACGTTGGAGGCGGGTGGCCTCTTCCTCTTGCTCGACCGTATCGCGGTCGAGAATGAGGCGCTTTATGGCTTGTATCAGACGTTGTGGAAGCGTCAGGATGCGCTTTATCATTCCCAAGTCGCTGAGGCTGAGGGCGCGACCTTCGCGGATTATCAACGCAACCTT
>JACDGI010000831.1 GCA_013821665.1 Anaerolineae bacterium | reverse complement strand
CCCTGCGGCGTAACGGTTGGGGCAACTACAGCATATTCTTGCGACCGGACGGTTTGTTGTTTGGCTACTACGAAGCCGCCGAAAGTTCCGAGGCTTCGGAAGCTGGAATGGCGAAAGAAGCTATCAATCTCAAGTGGCAGGAATTTATGGGGCCGTTCTTCGAGTCGATTAGCGGTAGACCCGACGAGAATATGCAGAAGTTAGAGGAAGTGTTCCATCTGGATTGACCGGAAGCGCCTATTATGGATAAGGGTTTGGACTACGAAATGTTGTAAATGTTGCAGTTGTTACTGCATTTGCTGCAATTTATGCAATATTCCCGCCGAATTGCGCGGCGGATGTGAGGGAGCGCGGCGCCGAATTGACATTTTGTGTCGGCGGGAAGTCCGGCTATTGCCACCGAAATGACACAAATGCAGCGAATGGCTCGGCTGCTGCCGCCGCTGTGCAATTTGTGTATGTCGCTGCTGTAGTTGCTCTCATTTCAGTCTGCGATGGGTGAGTAATGGATAACATGCGGCGTTCTCCTAAATAGATCTATTTCCTCTTCTGTTTTAGAACATAAGTTCATAAAAAGCAAGCGAAATCAGTTAGAGTTTTCAAACTGAAGAGGGCGCAAGCTTCTTGCACATGTATGCTTGAGATTAGGTATACATCAGGTCGCGATATTTTTGACGATATTCACGAGGACTCACACCAAAATAATGTCGGAAGCGCCGCGAAAAATAACCAGCGTCTTCCCAACCGACATCCACACCAATGCAGTTAATTGAGGATTCACTGTGCAGCAGCAGTTGGGCCGCACGTCTAGCACGTAAGCCGGATAAGTAAGACAGCGGCGATTCGCCCATCTCGCGTTTGAAGAGCCGTATGTAGTAGGGTGTCGTCAAGCCAAAACTGGAACTGAGATCGGTGATCGACCAATCATGCGCCATATTTTCAGAGAACATGAGCAGCGTTTTCTCAACCGGCGGTGAGAAGGTTGTCGGTTTGCGATCTTGCCCTGCAATTGGCGCGTTGGCCGAAACACAATCCGCGATGTCGGCTAGGAAAGTGGTTAAACGTCCAATTTGCTGCACACGGGCTTGCAGCGTATCTTTGCTTTCGATTTCCTGAAGCATAAAAAAGGCTTTGCTACAGCGGGCAATCTGCTGCGGCCAAAGATAGTGTATGGGTATGGTGTCGTGCAGCGGTGAGATGGCGTTTTCCCAGAGCAAAGCGTGAAGCAAAGGGTTGTCGCGCAGCCATGCCAATTCACTGTCAAACAAACGACAGTCGATGGCGCAAACGTTGACGAGAAGCGAGTCGCAATCAAAGTAGCCGTGCCAAACACCGGGTTGCAAGATGAATAGTGCGCCGGTAGTGATGGTCACCTGACCATAGGGGGTTATCTGTGTCCCCATTCCGCCTGAAATAAGCACGAGTTCGACAAAATCGTGGTCATGGATATTATTGACATGATCCCCTGTGACCTGATGACGATAAATGGCGTAAGGTGCATGTTTGTGTAGGAAAATCTTATTGAACGTTAAGTGCTGAAGTATTTTTCCGTATTGCATTATTAAACCCAACCAAATTTCAAAAAGTCAATTTTGTACTATTATAGCGCCAAATCCCGCAACTTATGCACATCCACTTTTGCTCATGTGACGGTACACTTGCGATAGTTTCCGACTCTGCTTCGGTGGTAACGTCGTCGGGAACGTTCCGAAAGCATTCGGAAGCCTTCATAAATGATTGAAAGGAGACCCCACAGAGATAGTACACACTCTACTATTCAAACCTGCTCTGTAAATAATTGTTTAAAGGATACTGATATGTCCAAAAATAAAGTCCTCAAATATTCTCTTCTCCTTGTCGTCGTCATGATGTTAGTCAGCAGTTTGTCTGTCAGTTTGGCGCAGGACGACAAGACACTCACCGTTTACCTCAATCAATATTATGATCCCGCACAGAACCCGGATACCGCCAAATTATCCCAAGACATAGCCCAGAAGTATATGGACGCTCATCCCGGCGTGACGATCAAGCTGGTGGAAAATCTGCCCGCAAGCCAAGACGCGGAAGCCTTCCTCGCAGCCCGTATGGCGGCTGACCAATCGCCGGACATTATGTGGCAGCAGTTCGGTACCCGTAACGTGCGCGGCAAGACGTGGTGGGTTCCGCTGAATGATTATCTGGACAAGCCGAATCCCTATATTGCTGAAGGTACCCCCGGTCATGACAAGTGGTCGGATTCACTGCCGGATTATGTGCTGGCACAAACCCGCGCTGCCGACGGCAACTGGTATCAGGTATCGCTCGACTGGGTTGAAACAGGCTTGTACTACAACAAAGATTTGTTCAAACAGGCTGGGATTGATCCCAAGAATTGGACAAGCTGGGGCAAGTTCATCGGCGATCTAAAGACCCTCAAAGAAAAGACTGGCGCGGATGGCCTCGGCGCATACGTCAAGCAGGGTGATTGGTCGAACTGGTTCTGGGCTGACGATCTGTTCTTGACGGTAACATGGTCAGACATTGCCAAAGACATCTATATGGAAAAGTACAACGACGCGAACCGTCCATGGCGGCAGTTGAACCCCGAAGAAGTTGCCAAGGCCATCCTCGACGGTAAGCTCAATGCCACCGATCCGCGTATGGAAAATTACCTGAAGCTGTCGAAGGATTTCGTCAGCGTTCTGCCCGCCGACTACAATGGTATCGCCAGCCTTGACGATCTGGACAAGGTATTCTTCAGTGGTCAGCTCGGCGCGTACTGGACGGGTACTTGGAAGAATAAGACCATCGCCGATGCAGCGCCATTCGAATACGGTGTGACCTATATCCCCGGCTTCACTAAAGAAGATGCACCGGGCGCACAAGGTACCGCTTACCGCGTCGGTGGCCCCAGCAGCGCTGGTCAATATGGTATTGCCCAATCGGCTGCCAAGAATGGCAAGCTGGACTTGGCCGTCGATTTCCTGCAATACATTTCAGCTCCACAAAACTTTGGCCCGATGGCAACCTCCTTAGGTGGTTTCTTGCCGCTGGTTAAGGGCACGGATGCTGGCCCTGTCATGAGTGGCTTTGAAGATGTCGCCAAGCTGCCGGAACGTATGTTTAATGACCCCGACAACCGCTTGGACCTCGCCGCGCGTGATCCGTGGATTAACGCCATGCAAGCCTTCTTCCTCGGCCAAACCGACGATGCCACCACCTTGACTGCCCTCCAAGGCATTTGGATGGACGGTGCCAAGCGTTTGTGCGCCGACCAGAAATATGATTGGTGCCCAGCGTCGTAATCTTTGACTGACGTTGATCGATTGATACGCACCGGGGTCAGCCCTGCTGACCCC
>JACDGI010000830.1 GCA_013821665.1 Anaerolineae bacterium | reverse complement strand
CAGATCACTGGTATAACGCTTCCTTTTGTGACACACTGGTTTCTATTCCTGTTTGGTTTCGAATGTTTGGTTGGTACCTCCATTCTACCCAACAGGAATATTCAAATGGTCTCTTAGGGATATACAGTTCAGATCGGCTAAAGGAATCATGCAGACGAATTTGATTATATCGGCTTGGATGAACAATCTACTGTTTTGTTAGATTTTCCTCTTCTCGCCCAAGTTCTCCACCAATTTTTTCCGTCCTAGCAGTGGGAACGCCTTGCAGAAAACCGATGAACACTAAATCTTCATTGAGTGCATGAATAGAATGATTTTCAGCAGGGTCAAAGATCAGCAAGGTATTTGGTCCGAATTCTTGCTCTTTGCCATCTCCACCGCTGAATGTTCCCCGGCCTTGCAGCACAACAAGGTAAAGTGGCGAATGGGGTGCATTATGCTCAGTAATCTTTTGTCCCGCCTTAAGCATGAAGCGGATAATCCGCCCATGTGCGTCTACAAAAAGGGGTTGAGCGTAAGGATTGTCATCATGGTATTCGAGGCGTTCCAGAAGGTGTTCTATTCGCATTGTATGCCCTTTCATAAATTAGATCGATTCAAACTTCTAGTTAAGCAATCTCTAGGGGTAAACTCATTTCATGATTTTTTGCTATTTCGTGTTTTCATCTTCGCTAATGTAATTTGTAGATAGTGATTGTATGCCTCTGGACGCATCCAACCTCTAGGGCACGGAACCGATTTAAGTTGGTCTCTTTTGAAAATGAGAAATTGATGTGATTGACTTGTTTTCCTTCTAACCCGTATTTTGCAGTCACCATCAACAATATCTCTCACCCTTCCAATTCGCCCATCGGGTATTTTTACGCAATCACCTGCTTGTATAAACATAATTGCATTATGCTCCTTATAAGCTCAGACAGGGCGATTTTGCTCAACCTTACGACAGTATTCCTACTATCAAGCCGACGACGAAGTAGAATAAACCCACCTTAATAAACATACGCGATAACAGCGGCATGATACGGTATAACCTCATAATCCCGATGATTCTAACCAATAGGAGTAAGTTGAAACCCACTCCTATGTTCTATCTGAATATTACCTCTTGTAGGAAAGGCCTTAGTGGAAGGCTTTCGATACGTTAGTGGCCTGAACCCGGCGTAATTGCTGTGCCATGAAAAATATCTGGCTGATCTGCGCCCGTGACATAAAGATAGCCCGCCAGCCCACGCTCCATCCGGCTCAAAGCATGATCAACCAGAATGTAACGTCCCGGTATCTGTACCTGAAATTCGACGATTGTCGCGCCGCCCGGAGGAACAATCGTTGTTTGTACGTCGGTTAGCGGGGGTGAAGTCAGTGACCCCAAATCATAAACGCGGTCGAACATTTCCCCGATCACATGGAAGGATGAGATCTTATTTGGCCCACCTACACCGAAGAAGATACGTACCGTCTCTCCGACTTTGGCGCGCAGCGCGTTTTCGTCGGTTGTGAGTGCCATCGACGCGCCATTGAAGACATAATATTGTGGGCGTTCGTCGAGCATAGCCTGATAATCAAAGGTGAGGTTGCCTTTGGTGCCAAATGGCTCTGTCGTGTAAACCTCGCCCTGCATGACATAAAATTCACGATCCACATGAGGTAGACCACCGGCTGGCTCGACCACAATCAGGCCATACATACCGCTGGCGATGTGCTCAGCAACGCTGGGTGTCGCGCAGTGATAGACGAAGACACCGGGAGCCAGTGCCTTAAATGTAAAACTGGTTTCCTCACCGGGATTGGTCTGTGTATAAACTGCGCCGCCGCCGGGACCGTTCACGGCGTGCAGGTCAATCGAATGCACCATCTGGCTGTTGGTGGCGTTGTGAATGTGCATTTCTACCTTGTCCCCAACGCGGATGCGAATCATCGGGCCGGGTATCTTGCCATCGAAGGTGAAATAACGGTAAGTCGTCCCATCAGCGAGAATGCCGTTAACTTCAATTGCCGTCAAATCCACGCGCACATTGGTGGGTTCTCTATCCCCAATGGGTGCGGGCAAGTCTGCGGGGTTGCGTACAACTGATACAGCATCAGCAATTGCTGGGGCGATTGTGGGGACGGCGACGAGGGGTTTGGTGCCCGATGAATCAGCGCTGGTGGTTGCTTCTCCTGTGACCGTCAGTGTGCCGAACATACCAATCTGCTGGTGACCGGGCACAGCGCAGTAGTAGACAAAATCGCCCGGCTTATCGGCTGTGAATTCAATGGTCTCCTGTTGATCTTTCTGGTTGAGGTCACTTCCTTTAACACCAAACTCGTCAATGTTGAAGTTGTGCAATATTGGATCACCATTGATGATGGTGATACGCACTGTATCACCGACATGGGCAGTCAGGTGTGGGTTGATCTGACCGTCAATGGTACCGCCAACACCTATATAGGCCATTGGCGGGGTTTGTCCCATGATGGTCTTCAGCGTATATTCGACGATTTTCTTTTGTTGGCTGACATTCATGGGCATAGAGGTATTCATGCCCCTATCGGTTGTGGTGGCGGTTGCTTCCCCGGCAACACTTGAGTTCGGGATAATTTGAATCGAGACTGGCAGAATCATCAAAAGGACGATGACTGTAGTCGCGATTAAGATAACTGCGGCGAGATTTGGCTTAAGTTCTCGGTTCATTACAATCCTCAACTTTGCAGATTAAATAAGGCAGTTCAATTGCGCCGACCGGACAAATAATTTCGCAGGCCGCGCAGTATGTACATAATTCGGGCGAGACGAGCGCTGCTTTGCTGTCAACCTGACCTAAAGCAGATGTTGGGCAGGCCGTAATACATGCGCCACATCCAGTACAGATATTTCGATTAAGATAGGGAAGCCAGACATCCATCACCTTAGCTCCTTACGTTTGATGTTAGGATATAGGCGAGTGAGCGTTGTGTCCTTGATCTAAATCAAGTTGTAAATGCGGAGGTCTACAGTGAGGCTAGTGCGCGCAGCAAATCTTCACGCACGATTAAAATTCTGTGGCGGTCGAAGCGGATGGCACCACTGTTTTCAAGTGTGCGCAATGCGCGGCTGATTGTCTCGGGGGTAGTGGCAAGATAGGCGGCGATGGCGACGCGTGTGACACCGGGGGCGCTGAGGGCAGGGTCTTCCGATTGTTTAATCAGAAAGCGTGCCAAACGGACGATGGCGCTGTAGAGGGCGAGATCTTCGATCTGGTGGACGAGTCCGCGCACCCGACCGGCCAGTAGTTTGATTACACGGCGGGCTAAGGCGGGATCATCGGATATCGCTGTATCAAGGCTTTCCGATTGAATCAGCCAGACACTGGTTTCGCTGAGGGC
>JACDGI010000829.1 GCA_013821665.1 Anaerolineae bacterium | reverse complement strand
AAAATCAACGACCATATCACAGCCCAGTTGGGATAATAAATCACGATTCCAAGGGGCATCCACACCGATGACAAATGCCTTTGCCCAATGGGCCAATTGAACTGCGAAGCTTCCAACACCCCCTGCCGCCCCATGAATCAACACCTTCTGATTGGCCTTGAGTTTCGCGTGATCAAACAACGCCTGCCATGCTGTAAGACCCGCCAACGGAACAGCCGAGGCTTGAATGTGCGTGAGTGAAGAGGGTTTTGGAGCTAACTCCGTAGCCAGCGTAACCGTATATTCAGCCTCACTGCCATCCTGATCGAAATCGTTAAAGCCGTAAACGGCATCGCCCACTTTTAAATTCGTCACGTTAGCACCAACTTGGGTGATAACACCTGATAATTCGTGCCCCGGAATAGGAAATTGTCTTTCCACACCCGCTTTTGTTTTCCATGTCGCGCCCCACCCCAGTTCGGCAGGTGTGACACTACTCGCGTGAACCCGAACCAGCACCTCATCAGCATTGGGCTGTGGCTGCGGTACATCTTCGTAAACCAGTACTAAGTTATCCGCTTGCTTGTGTATGCGTATAGCTTTCATTCAAATAACCCCTTGATTCGTCCTTCAGTGGCCTACCGGCAGATAGATTAGTTTGTTAAAGCTAGAAGCATCCCTCGACACTCCTAGCTTCAATTCATAACAGCGGGTTATTTCCCGGCTGTCACAGTTTGTGCAGCTCGCATAATCATGTCGGCCACTTCATCAGGATGTGAAACCATCGGCACATGACTCGAAGCAATTTCTTCAACGGTCGCGCCCATACGTTTCGCCATCAGACGTTCGGCATCTGGCGGGATCATCTGATCGTCGGTTGAAACCATGTACCACGATTTCAATGACTTCCATGCGGGTGTGCCAAACTTTTCATCGCCTACGAGGCTTGCTGCGGCAATGGGTTTCTGGGCAGCAGCCAAGACATTAGCCACAACAGGATCAACATCAGGGGCAAAATACTGCAAGAAACCTGCCGGATCGAGCCACAAGAATCCACGCTTATCGGGACGAAGGGCTGAAGCACTGGCCGGTTGTGGTCCGGCACTTGTCAGATCCTTCATAGATTCACCTTCATCTGGCGCGAATGCAGCAATGTACACCAGCCCGACGACATTCGGCGCGTCCGGCCCCAATTTGGTGATCACTGCGCCACCATATGAGTGACCCACCAAAATCGTCGGCCCGTCCTGAGTTTCCAGCACGCTGCGTACAGTATCAACATCTTCATCCAGTGAAGTCAACGGAAGTTGAACTGCCGTAACTTTATAACCGGTTTTCTGAAGCCGTTGAATGACACCGCTCCAGCTTGACCCATCCGCCCACGCACCGTGAACCAAGACGATGTTTGCCAGTTCCGCTTTCACGCTGGTATCTTGTGCCGAGGCCGTCAAACCTACGACGGAAATACCAACCAACAAGGCCGCTGCCGTTGTGCGGAGTACAACGCGTCCACTCAACAACCGCATACTGGCTACTTTCAATGTGTTCAATAACTGTTTCATCATGATTCTCCCTAAATTGATTAACTGAATCGGTTCTGAAAGGTGTTCTCTATATCTCTGCGTTTGCCTACAAAAGTGAGAACAATACTCTTGAGAGACAAACGCATGAGAGCCAATTGGTGATGGTTCTGTTATGGGACATTTGATTGAACCAACGCCATCAGGGTATCCTGCTATAAACCAAACTGTCGTCAGGAATTCTACGTACTTCTGAATTGAACAAGGAACTTGCCTGTACCATATACAGTGCGGCCTCAGTTCTGGAAGAAACACTCAACTTATCAAAAATGTGATACAGGTGCGTTTCGACCGTGCGGATGCTGATGCACAATTCACTGGCAATTTTTGAATTACGCCATCCTTTTGCGACCAGTTCTAATACCCGATATTCTTGCTTCGTCAGTTCACTGAATGTAGTCATTTGTAATCTCCAAGACTTTGAATTTATTTATTACTTGACTAAGATTGCTGAGATGTGTTGAATGCTTTAATAAGCCCATCACGAGAGTCCTAGATTTTCCGTGTAACTGATGTTTGGATAACGACGCTGTAAGTGAAGTCCGTGAAATCGCTGTTGATAGAAATGCCGCCGATTTCAGTCTTTCTTTTGGTCACGCCACTCTGGATAGTGTTTTTTTAACAAACGACTGATATGCGCCGGATGGTAAGCCACCCCGAACGACCGTTTTAGGACAACTGCGATCCGGGAGGTTGTCCACTTGTTATCTTCAAATCCGAAGGCTCTTGCCCCTTGTTGAAGCATTGTTGGTAGCTGACCAAACTGCTCGTCTGTCAGTGCTGCCCGTCGTCCACCTGTCGGTCGGCTCTGCAAGCCATTCACACCACCTTTCCGAACCCGTTTCAGCCAATGGCTGACAGCCCCTTGTGTTACGCCAAGTTCAGTTGCAATCCGGCGCTGAGACCATCCTCGTTGGTGCAATTCCCATGCCCGTAGTCGTCTGGCTTCGAGCCAATCAGATGGTTGCTGCTTCTTTTCCATTGATCCTCTTAACCTTTTTTGCAATACCGATTAGCAGTCAATGCAGTGATTTGGTATATTCCGCAGTATAATATCGTCGCTTTGCGGAGTCACCGTACATCGCGTGGCATATTACTTCCTATCACTTCACATCACTTCGCAATCTAAATTGTAATAGCAGCAAAACAACATGCCTTCAAAATCACCCTCTTATCCAGAGCGCAACTACGCTTTTGGGCAGATGATGTTGACCCTACGCAGTAAAATCGGGCTTACTCAAACCGCTTTAGCCGATTATTTGGGTGTGTCACGCCGTTCGGTTGGCGAGTGGGAAGCAGGTGGCAGCTATCCCAAAGTTGAAAACCTTAAGCAGTTCATCACCCTTGCCATTCAGCATCGTGCTTTCCCTAGCGGACATGAAGTTGAGGAAATTCACGAACTCTGGAAATCATCTCACCAGAAAGTGCTGCTGAATGAAAATTGGTTGGCGGCATTGTTGGTCAATGTGAACGAACCAACGTTGTCATTAGCTGCATCTCCCTTACCTACCGAATCTATTGAGGTGAAAACGCCTTTAACCCCTGTTGATCCAGTGATCGTTGGGCCACGTATTGACTGGGGTGAGGCCGTAGCGCCTCCTCATTTTTACGGACGGGAATGGGAACTCTTATCGCTGACCGAATGGGTTATTCAAGATCGCTGTCGGGTAGTGAGTATCTTGGGGTTGGGCGGCATCGGTAAATCCTCACTCGCGGTCAATCTGATGCAGAATGTAGCCGAACACTTTGATGTGGTCATCTGGCGTTCATTACGCGATGCACCGAC
>JACDGI010000098.1 GCA_013821665.1 Anaerolineae bacterium | reverse complement strand
GTGTAGAACTCATTATTTTCCCCGAACTGTCGATGACCGGTTATCAGGTGCAGGATTTGGTGCCCGAAGTTGCCATCCGTCCCACGGCTGATGACCCGACTTTCTACGCCATGCTGCAAGCCAGTCAACAGATGGACATCGTCTTCGGTTTCGTCCATGAAGATACTCGCCAGCGTTTTTATACCGCCGCCGCCTATCTCTCCAAAGGCGTATGTCTACATATCCACCACAAGATTTATCTTCCGACCTACGCCATGTTTGATGAAGGTCGTTACTTCGACCAAGGTGAACAAGCCCGCGCCTTTGATACCCGTTTTGGTCGTGTTGGCATGTTAATCTGCGAGGATTTCTGGCATATGTCGCCCGCTTATTTACTGTGGCAAGATGGCGCTGACATTCTAATTTTCCACAGTGCCAGCCCCAGTCGTGGACTCGATGCCGGTGATCGTCTTTCAGGTTCACGCTGGGTCGAACTGGTTAATCAGGCTTATGGCAGCATGTTCACCAATTACGTCCTGCACTGTAACCGTGTTGGCTACGAAGATGGTAAGAACTTTTGGGGTGGCTCAACCATCGTTGATCCCGATGGTGAGTTTGTAGTTCAGGCCCCTTACTTTGACGAAGCTCTTATCGTCCAAGAAATCGATTTGAATCAACTCCATCGTACACGCTCTCGTCTACCCCTTCTGCGTGATGAACGCCCAGAAATGGTACAGCGTGAACTCAACCGCATTCTGCACCGTGATGGTCAGTAAATAGACAAACTATGACTAAAGAAATCGTCCTCGACTTGCCAGAATCCCTTATTGAGCAAGTTCAGATGGTTGCTATTCTTGAAAATCGTAGCGTCAATGGTTTGCTAGTTGAATGGATTGAGCTTGGTCTTTCTCTACGTGCCTCAACTAAATTACTTTATCCCACCGATACGCCCTATGGTAATGAGGAAGCAGCAGAAATTTTGTCAAAAATGAATCAATCGTCTGATCTTCCACTGGTTTTGCTTGCTAAGGAAAAACAACCCGTGACCAATGTCCCTCAAGCCCTGCTCGTTCCCAGCAACGCCGGAATGCGTGTAATCGCCCAACTTTCAATCTTCAACAAAGGCGACTTCAACCGTCTGCGCGATTACATCAGCGAAAACTATGATCCATTAGCATTGGAAATTGCTTCGGCCAAAGCACGACTGGTCGAGTTTAAAGCCGTCTACAAAATGTCCGGCAAGATGCGGATTGACCGTGTGGTTGCTGCCGATAAGCATCAAGCGCTGGTCGTCGTTGAAGGCGAACGCGGCGATTTCTATATGCTGCAGGTCACGGTCTCCGAGGATTATCCTCACAAAGTATTGGTCTGTACCTTCAACAAAGGCGCGGAAGCATGAACATCCAGCGCGGAAGCTTGCTCGCCAGTGCTGAACAGGTGCAGGGCTTGCCTATCATTATCGACGTGCTGCGGGCTTTTACCACCAGCGCAGTTTTGTTCTCGCTCGGCATCGAAAGCCTCATTCTGGTCTCTACTGCCGAGGAAGCCTTTGCCCTTCGCACTCAATATGGCTATTTGTTGGAAGGTGAAGATCGCGGTATCAAAATTGACGGCTTCGACTTTGGCAATTCGCCCACCGAGCTCTTGCGCACGCCACGAGAACGGCTCCTCGGCAAAACCGTTGTCCTCCGCACCAGTGCCGGAACTCAAGGTGTGGTCGCGGCCATTAAACAATCCGAGCGCGTCATTCTCGGTAGTTATGTGATGGCAAAGTCCATTGCTGATTACGTCCGGCAACAGAATCCTGATACAGTTAGCATTGTAGCGATGGGGCAGCGTCTTTTGGAAACCGCACCCGAAGATGAAGCCTGTGCCGATTATCTGGAACACCTGCTGGCCGATAAACCCTACGATCACTTTGCCACCCTCTGGTCATGTATGAATACGCCTTTTATCCAGCGCTGTCTGCACCGTGCGGTCGATTATTTACCGCCGGAAGATATTCTGCTCTGCCTCCAGCATGATCTTTTTGACTTTGTGCTGATCGCCGAAATGGTCGATGGATTGATTAGGGTGTCACGTTTTATGTTGGGCACAAATATATGATGACCTACACTCCAAAACATGGTTATACACCTCCGACAGTTGGCGCGTGTGGTTGCCGATCATCTCGGTTATAGTTATCTTGAATGAGCAGATACCACATGGACTGCTTGCAAACACTTTAAATCCATTTCAACAATGAAGTTGAAGGACAATCTTATGACCACGACTACAGTACCTGATCTATTGCATCGCTTGAACATCAACACCGACATCGCCCGTAAAATGCTGACGGGTTTTATCCGTGACCAGATCACCAAAGCCGGTATGAAACGTGCCGTGCTGGGACTTTCCGGCGGCATCGACTCGGCGCTCTCGACCTATCTGTCGGTGGAAGCCCTCGGCGCGGAGAATGTTCTCGCAGTACGGATGCCCTATAAAACCTCTAACCCAGCCAGCATGAATGATGCTAGTTTGGTCATCGAGTCGCTCGGTATTCCTTACCTCAATGTTCCCATCACCGAAATGGCTGATCCACTCATCAACCAATTCCCCGATATGACCAACCTGCGTAAAGGCAATATCATGGCACGCTTGCGCATGGTCACGCTCTACGATCAATCGGTAGCCTTCGGCGGCTTGGTTATGGGAACCAGCAACAAAACCGAGTTCTTGCTCGGTTACTCCACCATCTATGGCGACAGCGGCGTGGCTCTCCATCCACTGGCGGACCTTTACAAAGCACAGGTGCGCCAACTCTCCCGTGCGATGGGTGTGCCGCAGCCCATCATTGATAAAGCGCCTTCCGCTGATCTGTGGGAAGGGCAGACCGATGAAGGCGAACTCGGTTACACCTATGCTAATGTTGACCAAGTCTTATTCCTGCTAGTCGATGAGCGCTATACCGTTGATGAGGTTGTCGAGGAAGGTTTCGAGCGTACTTTTGTCGAGAATGTCTGGTCACGCGTCAAAATCAACCACTACAAACGCACTATGCCCAACATCGCCAAACTCAGCCGCCGCAGCATCGGCCACGATTTTCTCTATTTGCGTGACTTCACTGGTAGATAGGTAAGCAGGCGTTTTGTAGGGACATGGCACTGCCGTGTCCACGTCTCACTCAAAAATTTATTTGAAATAATCTTGAAAGGTTATGAACCGTGAACCGCTTTACAGGCAAAGTCGCCATCGTCACCGGTGGCGCATCGGGGATTGGCGCGGCCATTGTGCAGGAATTTGCCGCCGAAGGCGCGTCGGTAGCCATCTTCGATATTAACGCGCAGCTTGGTCAAACTTACGCGGCTGAACTGAACGCTGCTGGACTCCACGTCAGCTTTTATCCGGTCGATGTCTCGGATGCCGAACTCGTGGCACAGGTGGTAACGGCGGTTGTAGCGCAATATGGCACCGTTAACTACCTCGTCAACTGTGCCGTGAGCTTCACCTCTAAGGGTTTGGATGTCACCACACCTGAATGGGAGCGCAGTCTGGGTGTGAATGTGCGTGGTAATTCTAATCTGGTGCAAGCCTGTTATCCGCATATGAAAGCGGCGGGCGGCGGAGCCATTGTCAATATCGCCAGCATCTCGGCCCACATCGCCCAGCCCAACCGTTGGACGTACAACGCCACCAAAGGTGCTATCGTCACCCTGAGCAAATGTCAGGCGCTTGATCTTGCTCCGGCCAACATTCGTGTCAATGTGGTCAGCCCCGGCTGGATTTGGACACCCGAAGTCGATAAAGCCGCCATTGGGGGGCGCGACAAGTGGGAACCCATCTGGGGACGTTATCACATGCTGCGCCGCTTAGGACAGCCATCGGAAGTTGCTCATGCGGTGCTGTTTCTGTGCAGCGACGCGGCCAGCTTCATCACCGCCGCCGAACTGCCTGTCGACGGGGGTTATCTCGGCATGGGCAGCGAAGGACTGGGTGAAACCTCGTCCTTTGCTGGCACACAATAGGTATTGCTTGTGATGGCAGCCAATAGACGGATTTCCATCCTCATCTTACGCGGGTTGAGTCTGATTCTGTTGCTGCCGATTATTGCCCTGATTATTTTGGTCGCGATCACCCCGCTCACGGTTTCAGGTATGTTCTACCTTGTCGGATTCATCGTGTTCACCGTTGGCGTGTTCGGCATAACATGGGGATACAGACGTTCACGATATGTTCTGTGGTTAGGACTAACCTTAATTGTCACGGTCGCGGTCGCTCGGATCTTCCTGTTGCGGAGCAGTGATAAAATCAAGCTGTTGATTTTGCCGGAGCAAAGTGCGACCTGTTGGCTGAACTGCCTCATCGACGAGCAGGACGCATCCCTCGTCTCGACGCGCCTTTTGCCCCTCATCGGCTGGATTTCACCGACCGAAGCCGATGGCTTGTTGGATGCCATGTATGCGGGCTATCAGTCGATGGCTGCCGATCAATCGCTCGTTGGGTCTCCCTTTGCACGAACCTATCTCAACCTGCAAAATGTGTATGATTTCGATACCGTTGTCATCGAGCCGGATAATCATCAACCCACAGCCACAGCTTTAATCTTTCTGCATGGCTTCATCGGCAACTTTACCATGCCCTGTTGGTTGATAGCGCAAGCGGTTCGTCCGATTCATGCGCTGACGGTTTGCCCATCGGTCGGTTGGCGAGGGGATTGGTGGATACCAAACGGCGAAGCCACTCTTCGCGCGACTATCGACTATCTTCATCAACAGGGCATCAGCCGCATTTATGTAGCCGGTCTCTCGAATGGCGCGGTTGGTGCCAGCGAACTCGCTTACAAATTGACAAACGAAATCGCTGGCCTCATTCTTATTTCGGGGGCATCACCGGATGCGATAAACTCAGGCTTGCCCGTGCTTGTCTTAGCGGGTACTGAGGACGAACGTATGCCCATTGCTATGATGCGCGCTTACGCCAACCAACTCGGCGACAAAGCCACCTTCATCGAACTGAACGCCGATCACTTCATGCTCGCCAAGCACGACAAAGAAATTCAGAGTGATATTGCGGCGTGGCTTCAAAAGCATTAACGGGGAAATAGGGGACTTATTGCTGTTGAGAACTTGCTGCTTACCACATTCAAATTCTCGGCCTGAACTGCGGTAAAATCGTCTCAATTTCTTAAAATATTTCATAGGAAAAATATCATGCCCCAAAAATTACCTTTTCCCATTGTCGATACCCATCTCCATATTTGGGATACACACCTGCTTCGCTACCCTTGGCTGGATGATGTCGAACTCCTCAACCGCCCTTATTTATTGGATGAGTATAACCGCGCCTATGCTGGCATTGAGGTCGAGCGTATGGTTTTCGTTCAGGCCGAAGCCGATTTCGCGCAGTTCATGCGTGAGGCCGAGTGGGTCAACAGTGTGGCAGATCAAGACTCGCGTTTGCAAGCCATTGTCGCTTGGGCACCGCTTGAAAAAGGCGATGCTGCCCGCGTCGATCTCGAAAAATTAACCGCTATGCCACGCGTCAAAGGCATCCGCCGCATCATCCAATTCGAGCCGGATATGGAATTTTGCCTACAACCGGATTTTATTCGCGGTGTGAATGCTCTACCCGACTACAATCTGACTTTTGATATTTGTATCAACCACACCCAGATGGTCAACACCATTCAGATGGTGCGCCAATGTCCCGATGTACAGTTCGTCGTGGATCATATCGCCAAGCCCGACATCAAACATCAGGTGCTGGATCCTTGGCGCGAACACCTTAAAACCTTTTCCGAGTTTCCGAATGTCTGCTGCAAACTGTCCGGTCTGGTCACTGAAGCCGATCATCAGTCGTGGACGAATATGCAGCTTAAGCCTTATATCGACCATGTCATCGACTGTTTTGGCTTTGACCATGTGATGTACGGTGGCGATTGGCCGGTTGCCACTCTGGCTACTGATTATCCGCGTTGGGTCGAAACCTTACTCTGGGCCGTTGATGGTTGCTCGGAAACCGAACTCAAAAAGCTCTTTCACGACAACGCCATCCGCTTTTATAAGCTGGATTAAATGAGTCTGAATGATCTGCACCTTACAGTGTCTTGCGTCGTCTTTGATTTGGACAACACCTTAACGGATCGTTCGGCTTCGATCCGCCAATTTGCGTGGCTTTTCTATAGGGATTTCCGCCATGCGTTGGACGAAAGTATTACGTTAGAAGCTGTCCATCAGGTCATCGAGCAGGGGGACGGCGGTGGCTATCGACCTAAAGAAACGATGTTTCTAGAAATCCAAACCCATATGCAATGGATTAAAACGCCAACTATAGAAATAATTTCTGATTATTGGTATCGCATGTCCGCCCAATCCATGCAGCTTCGCCCCGATGTTCACGCGACTTTAAAAGAGCTTCTACATCGCGACCTCCGCTTGGGCATCATCACCAATGGCAAAACAGATGTCCAGAACGCAACGATTGATGCCACGTATCTTCGAGAGTATTTCTCGATTGTTGTCATTTCAGAAGCTAGTGGCTTTCGCAAACCTGATCCCCAGATTTTTAACCTTGCTTTGTCCGTACTGAATGTTGCTCCCCAAAACGCCGTTTATATCGGCGACCATCCACAGTCGGATGTAGAAGGCGCACGAAACGCCGGATTAGAAGCCATTTGGTTCGCAGGTGTTCATCCTTGGCCTGAAACGCTGCCACCGCCGCAGCATCAAATCACTCAAATGGCTCAACTGCTTGAGTTGCTTGTTTAGAAAATCGTGCGACTCTGATATTGAACTGAATAACCTCTTTCATGATAACGCCGTCCGCTTTTACAAGCTGGATTAAATAGTCGCTCTGTTCCAGAGTCTCATCAGGCGAGCATCGGTTAGGCGGTGGTTTTGAATAGGCGATTTCCTCTATCATTGAATCAAGTTCTAAACGCATATTATAGGCATAGAGAAAATTTCTAATTTTTAGAGCGATCCTCATTGCTCGTGTTAATCGCCATCTGAGGTCATATGTTCAAAACGTCTTTCGCCTTTTTGCTGCTGTTAATCCTGCTGCCAAGCATGATCTACGCCCAAACCCTCGAACCCACTCTTTGGCCGCCTGATCCGACGGCTATTTTTGCGCCGGGAGTTGAGGTACTTAACGTCGAGATCAAAGAGCCTCGTCCCTATAACCCACCCACTTACGATAATGAAACCCGAATCGTCCGTGTTTGGGATGAGGCCAAGCAACAGTGGCAAGAGTTTCCTTACCCTGATGAAGTTCAGGATTTCGTTAGTATTGAAGGAAAGTCTCCCACAATAGTGTTGTACACCAAGCTAGTTGTCCCTTTTAGTTCACCCCAACCACTGGATGCCCAGTGGTTGCTTAATACAGATATCGGTGAATTTTCGCGTCCCGAATTGGCCTGTGGCGAATTACGAGGGAAGGTAGGGCATGGACATTGGATAATCGAAGCGCGAGACGACAATAAAACCTTTTTTCTGTGTAATAGCGAGTCAGGGAAAGAGATCGGCCCGCTTCCACTTCAGAAACGAGATTATTTACAAAACGCCAGCACGTCACCCGATGGCAAGCATGTCGCTATGTTCGGTAATTCAGGTCTTGTTTACAGCTATGCTTTTGACACCAACACACTGATTGAACTCGGTTCTACTCAAGGCTACGGCACTCAAATACAAATTTTGAGTTGGATCGACAACAATCGCATCTTCATTTATACGACTGACCAAGCAGACATGAGTTTCCCTTGGCGCAATTATTTCCTCGCCGATGCTACCCAAACCGACAGCTTAAAGGGGATAGCCCAAGTCATCAAACCCGACGAAATTACGTCTTTAGATCATCCGCGTCGCACACAATGGATCACCCATGCCGATGATAAATGTTTTTTCACCGAGTTGAATTGGGAGACGGCCAAAATCACCGATTATGGTTTGGACGGTTTATGCAGCGAAGGAACTGTTATTCCTGACGGCACGAATGATCGTTTGTATTTTGAATTCAATTGGCCGGATGATGCCTTTAATGATATGGGGAGGCCAGCCAAACAGCCACTTTCGTCAAAACTGGTGCGCTATAACCCCTTTACTAACAAACGGATTGACCTCCTCAAAGGTGAGATTGAATGGGTTGAAGATATTTCTCCCAATGGTCGTTTTGCTGTTGTCATGACTGACGATGATGGCTGTTTTGAGGCTTATCCACGCGAAGATCCAATGGTATATCTTCCCGTCTGTGAGTCTCAGGATAGTGCTAAACCGAAGCATGTCGTCATTGATCTTAAAACGGGGGTGATAGTTTATCAACAAACGACGGCATGGGAAGAGTCCATTAGCGGAGAATTCTACCATGCTTGCTATGACTACGACGCGCATAGTATTCAAAGTGATGGCGGTTGCATATCTATCTTGAGTGCTGGCCCATCGGACTCATGGATGTTTATTGATGATGATCTTTTGCTTCAGGCCGGATCGCGCGATGGAAACGCTGAATATACTTTACTCAATTTGCGTGGCAATAAACCTCAAAAGTGGGTTATCGGACAGGCCTACGAATTGCGATATTTGTCTGCCAGCCAACAGTTCCTCGTAAATAGCTTACTGTGGTCACGTTCAACTTCGTCAGGCACTTCTAAATGGGCTTTATTTGATACCGCAACTGGTAAGCAAATGCCATTTCTACGGGATGGCATAAGCGACCAGTATAATATCGATTTCGGCATTGATACCGCCGACACACTCACTGTGACTCTATCAAAGTGGGTCAATCAACAGCCCGATTCGGTCGAGGAATATTTCTATACCATTCGATTGCCCAAAATAACCACCTAGAAGCAATCAACGACACGATACGCTTATCCTGTCTTCACAAAAGTTTGTATACTCGAACCATCGGGAAAGAACTTTTGTGCTATCATGTAGCTATGACAAAATTTATCCTGATCCCTCTGTTTTCTCTCTTCTTTCTTTGTGTCTCTGTGGTTAAATCTTGTTGTGCATTTTCGGCGGATCACTCCCTTGAAACCGCTGCAACGGCAAGGCAAAAATGCAGCGGCGGACACACGGGAGCCAGCCGCTGCACTGGCGGCATCAGCCGAGTCAGCCGCCGTGCAAAAATGCCAATTCGGCGGATTGCTCCCTCACATCCGCCTGTCATTTCGGCGGATAAATTGCAATTTGTGCAATAAAAAAGGGCTGCCACTGACAACCCTTTCAAAATCGTGCGGATACGGGTTTTCTGTCGGCAAATCCGCCTCTGTATTTGCTCCCCTCGCCAATGCTTTAGGGGCTGGGACTGAGTTTTCTATGAAACGCTCTTCCACCATTTAATCCAATCCTACTATAGTCACCGTCAGGTTTCACTTTTCTTTGCATGATCTTTGGGTCTCAAGCGACTTCAAAGACATTGCTTTCGTAGATTCAATTACCGTTTCATTTTGTGAAACCGCATAAGAGTCTATGGAGATAGTCACGTATATGTTTAAAATTGGCAGAGAGTATGTATGCCGCCCCTATGAAAATCGGCGTATTTTAGGGACGCGATCTATCGCATCAGACATTCTGATTTTAATTTTTATATCGGTTCTAATGGTGAAACCAGATTGAACCCGCACATTGGGACAGAATTGGCAAGCACTCCAATATGCGGCCTTTGAATGGTTTCACCATAAGTCTGCTCAAACCCGCCGAGGAACACGCTTACTGGCGGGTCACACGCGCCCGACGAAGTGCATCTTCCGCTTGATTCAAGAGCGAGTCCATGACTTTGAAGATGGTCGCTACCTCACCGCTGGCGAGGCGTGCCCGTCCGCGATTGGCTTCCGTAAGCTGATCGACCAACAACCACGGGTTTTCGTCTTTGGCCGATACCAGCATATTGACCACGACACCACCCATTGCCAATGGCAGGTAGATATAGCTGGGGTCGGGGTCGCCTTCTCCAGCGAACCATGCGAGTACACGGTTGGCGTAATTGACACGTTCCGCCGCATCGCCCAAATCTTCTTTGACTTTAGGATCAATGGTCGAGAAGCCTAAAAGAATCGCGTCATATAAGGCCGCCTCAAACAGGTATTTGGTGACGAGTTCGCCCCTGTCCATATTGAACACATCAGGGTTATGCGCCAACACCTGACACAGCGTGAGGAACCAACGGCTGTCTTCCATCGCGAAGCCCTGTTCGAGTTCCAACCCCTCGTCCATCGTATAGGTCATCATCTTGGCAATGGCACGGGTTTCGCCCGGATGCAGCGGCATACCACGATCTCCGAAATGCTCTTCCACGGCGGCCATCATGGGCTGATAGACCGTGTTGCGCGTCAGACCACTGGCGATGCGTCGGGCATCTTCGACTTTGGCTTGTACCAATTCGCGTTCCTCAACCATTTCCTGCATCGTCCACAGGCTCTCATAACGCGCCTGCAAATCCTGACCGGTAGGCTGGGTGCGCTTGGGCGCAACATCAAAATAGGTGGTGATAATTTCCGCCGATTCATTCCATGTGTGGGCGGAAAAAGCGACTTCCCGCAAGGCTTGCAGCTTGAAGCTGGAAATACTCAATACGGAAGGGGGTGCGCCTCCGGCGGGTGGTCTGACGGCGTGTCCTTCGTTGGGGGTACGGTAACGGACGGCTACACGCACCGGAAAAGCGGTACCGGGCTGCGTGGGCGGCAAAGGAATTATCGGTATACGCAGAACACCGACCTCACCGGGACGCATCGACAGTGTCAGTGTCTTTTTATCTGCGTCAATGACAACCGGATGGCCTTTTTTATCCTGACTCGGTAGTTGCAGACCCACTTTAATTTGCATTGGCTGGTCAACCATATTTTGCAAAATGAGGATGACTTCAACCGGCTGGTTCATGTAGGTTTGTGTGGGGAAAATACCCAAGGCGCATTGCAGCTTATCCATGCTGATGCGCGTGCCGCCGGTGATTGAACCCAATACATCGGGGTAAAGCGGTTCCAGCCTGTGAATAGATTCTTGCATTATGCTATGCCCTGTATCCAAATTTCTGGAATGCTCGGTCAACGACTTGCTCGGTCATGTGATAAACCATTTCATCGCGCTTATGCACTTCAGCATAGCGTGATTTCACAATCCGTGAAAGTTCCGTGAGCATGTCGCCCACCTGTTCAGTCTTCAAGATTGCGCGGTCATAAATAATCACACCGCCCAGAACCAACGGCAGATAAATATCACTGAATCCTAGAGGCGGCTGACCTGCCTGTAACTTACCGATGAGTTTTTCGGCATAGTCGCTCATATCCTCTTCGCTGCCCATTTTCTCGCCGGTGCTGGTGGTAATCATCTGGAAGCCCAAATGGATAGCATCACGCAGTAAATCATCATAGGCTGTTCCTGCTAAAGCCAAAGCTGGTTGTTCAACGGCCTGCGGACTGGCCTCAATGGCCTTGAGCATACCTTTACACCAATTCGGCAAAGTCGATGATTCTTGTTCGCCACTCAACACTTTTTTGAGCGCAAGCTGCACATCATAACGGGCATCGTTTAAGTAGTTGGGAGTCTCTTCTTGCGGCGCGGCCATCTCTAATAGATAAACCATGAGTTTGGTGATGTAATGCACCTCAGCCGGTTGCAGCGCAAATCCGGCCTGTGTAAAGCGCTGTTCAGTGGTGTCATATAACGGTTGATAAAGCGTATCGCGCTTGAGCTTGGGTAACACATCACTTTGTAATTGAGCCGCATATTGGTTGAGCAGAAGGCTATCGTCGTGGTGATCGCTCATCTTCCACAAGCTGACCCACGCCGCCTTTAGATCCACTAACTGACTGATTTGGGCAGACATCACATTGAAGGATGCTTCAATAACTGCGCCCATCAAACCACGCCGCGCCGTCGAGTAAGTGACCTTTTTCAATTCTTCAAGGTTGCTCAGGGTGTCAGCACTCAAGTACTGAGGATCTACAAGACCACCGCCATTGTTGGAACGGATGCGCTTGGGTTTACCCTGTGCCTTCACATCGACGCTGACCCCAATCTTATACTCGCTGACGGCTGTATCGGGAAGTGTGGTGACAGGCAGCACCACATAACCGACTTCAGCGGGTCGCAAACCCACTACCAAGCGTTCAGACTTGGCAATAAAGCGTTTGGGTTTCTTTTTTGCATCTTGAGTTGGAATTTGCAGAGTCGCGGTCACATCAATATCGACATCCGCCGCGTTTTGGATCAGTAATATGACTTCGAGAGTGCGTCCGGCACGCACGTTGCGCGGACGTACTCCGAGAGCCACCTGTGCGACATTGACATTATAACGTGCGCCGCCGGTAATACTGCCGAGTAAATCGGGGTAATTTGGATTCGTATCCGCCACATTTGCCTCCGTATAACAATTTTATTATATGCGGAAATTGGAAAGGCGGTGACAAACCCCTTGAATTAAGGGGTAAAGAGCATGAAAGGCTATGACAACAAAACAACGCGCTGTTTTCACATCCAATCGCTGTAACGGCGCAGGGCGAAGTTGGTAACATCTTCGGCCATCAGGAAAGCCATTTCAGTTTCGGGTGTGCGTTCGGTTTCGGCGCGTTTGTTGTAGAGCTTTATGAGATCATGCACGCGATCCAATGGTTTCTCATTGGGCACTGGCACATCTTCCGCGACAACTGTTCCCGCCAATACCAATGGGAGATAAATATCCGTGAAAGTCAGCGGACGCTTCGGGCGGCGTATGGTCTGCACAAGGTAATCGGTGTAAACCTTGAGTTCATGTTCACCTGCCATTTCGCGGCGGGTCGCCACACTCATAATATGGAAGCCGTGGGTGATGGCATCCCGCATCAATTCGTCGTAGAGTGCGCCCGTGAAAGCCAAGGAGGGATCTTTAAGTACTTCCTCGTCCATGCCGAGCATATGCAGCAGACCACGACACCAATACGGGAGCGGAATCGGTGTGCCGTCGGTGGGCCAGCCATTTTTGAGGAGAGTCATCACGGTATACATGGCTTCTTCGGGATAGTGATAGACCAGCGGCGGATGTGGAGCGATACTCAGGATGTAAACCATCAATTTGGTGATGAAATGAATTTCGATGGCTTGGATATTGTAGGCTTTACTAAAGCGTTCTTTGGTCACCGGAAACAAGGCTTTATATAAAGTCGCTGGCGTAAGTCCGGGGATGATGCTCAGCGCCAAGGTGCCACGATAACGTTCAAGTAAAGGGCGGGCATCACTATCACTGCCGAGCGTCCATAGGCTGAACCAACCGGCTTTGACATCATTACGCGGCATATCTTTGGCCGGAGCCAGCGCGAAACTCGCCTCGATGAGATTGCTAAACTTCGTCCGCCATTTGGTCGAAAAATTGAGCATCTTGAGAACCATCAATTTTTGGATGGATTCTTCACTGAGCGAGAAATAGTAATCCAGATTAATTTCTTCGCTTTGTTCAATCTGACGAATGAAACGGGGTTTGCTGGCCGATTCGACCTGCACCTCAACCCCGATTAGATATTCTTTAGCAGGTGCGGCGTTTGCGCGCGTGCCAACGGGGATCACAAGATAACCGACTTCAGCCGGAAGCAAGCTCACCGACGAGTGTTCGTTAGGTGAACCGAAGCGCAACTTCTCACCCGCCGCATCCTTGAGCGGAAGGTGCAAAGTCGCGGATACTTCAACATTGGCATCCGACATATTTTGTAAGAGCAAGATAACAGCAAAGGGACGACCCACACGCGCAACAGGCGGACGCACACCCAGCGCCATCTGTACAACACCGATGGTCAACTGCTGACCGTCAGTGATATAACCCAAAATATCGGGGTAATTAGGGACCGTTTGTTTCTCGCTCATAAATCAGATTTCGTCGTTATTTGCCGCTTATATCACATCCGCAAATAGGATGCGCCATTGACATCTACAATCGTACCGGTCAAAAACTCTGCACCTTCCGATGCTAGAAATAGTACAGTGTAGGCCACATCGTCAGGAGTCGCCACCCGACCCAACGGACTTTGTGCGCGAATAGCATCACCATCCGGGCCAGCGAGATGCGCCGCAGCCATATCGGTCTCGACCCAACCGGGCGCAACAGTGGTGATATAAATTTTATGGCCGCCGAGGGCTTTGGCTAGAGATTGCCCCATCGCGTTCAAGCCGCTCTTGCTGGCTGCATAAGCCGGAGAATCCGGTTCGCCACGAAACGCGCCGCGCGAGGAAATATTGATGACCCGTCCACCGCCGTGCTGCATCATATGTTGGGCCGCGCAGTAAGTGGCGTTGGCCGCGCCGAGCAAATTCGCCTGAATGGTCTGAAGCCAACTGGATTGCCACGTCGCATAATCCACTTTGGCAATCGGATGATCATCGTACATAGCGGCGTTGTTCACAAGGACATTCAGGCCGCCCATTTGAGCGATAACCGTTTCAACCATGTGCTGTATGGCTGCAGCATCCGCAAGATCCGCCTGCACAATCAGATGTCCACTGCCCGCAAGCGAAGCCAATGTTTCGTCAGCCGCTTGCGCGTTACTGTTGTAATGAACGGCTACCCGTCCACCTTTTTCGGCGAACTGACGTGCAATCGCCCGTCCAATCCCACGAGAAGCACCTGTAACAAGAATGATCTGACCCGTAAAGTCCATGACTGAAATATTCCTTAATAAGGTTTCCGTAAATTATATTTCGGTTTTCTTGATCGATTGGGGCTTCTTCGTCGGCGGTTTTCTGGGAAGGGTGTCGTCGCTGTCTTCCAAAAAGTAAATATACATCCGCAGTTGTCCCAACCGGATTTCGTCGGCATTTTTTAACAGTGTGAGGGTTTTGGGTTTGAGTGGATCGCCATTCAAATAAGAGCCGTTTACACTGCCCTGATCTTCCACAAGAAACTGATCGTCCTTATTATGCAAGATCATGTGAATGCGTGAGACACCCCAGTTGGCGGCATCGTAACGCGTCAGATCAACATGCGATTTTAGGCCACCTGTCGTCACCTGCCGCCCGAAGGACACGGGTTGATTGGGTAGAACCGCCAAGACAATCGGCGAGTCACTGTGGCCTGCTACAAAAAGAACGCAGGTATTTTGACGGGTTTCCGGCTGCATGGCTTTTAAGGGCGCGGTGCCGACCAGATGCTTGGTGTACAAATTCGACTTGCCCGTTTCATGCTGCACGATGAGCGAGGACATGACATGCCGCAGTTCCTGAGCGCTAATCGGCTGTTCGAGAAAGACTTCGACACCGGCTTTCATGGCCTCGGCACTTTCGAGCGATTTGGCGGCTGTACCAATGACGACCATCGGCGTGGTGTTCATCTTGACATCACGGCGGATGTAACGACAAAACTCCAAGCCGCTCATATCTGGCAAAACTGGATTGACGATAATGGCGCTGGGACGACTCTGGTTATAAGCACGGATAGCACCAACCACTTCATGGGCGATTTTGGTGGTGTAACCTGCCCGTTCCAAGATGGATGCTATAGCGTTGGCAAATTCCTCGTCCTGCTCGACAATCAAAATCAACTGCCCTTTACCGGGTTGGATTTGATCTTGCATTTGTAAGCTAGGCTGGCGATGTACCGCGCCACCATAAGCCGGGGACAATACGAAGGTGACATCCAAGTGCAGCAGTCCAGCCATAATCTGGTCGCCAGATGAGATGCGATAGGCTTCATCCGCTTTCAGACGGTTGCCATTGAGCTGCGTGCCATTGCCACTGTTTAAATCACGTAAGATGAGGCGGTCTACATCAGGTTCGATGGAAAAGTGCAGGCGTGATACACCCATAGCCTCGGCATTATAAGGTGTCAAATCCACATCAGGGCGCTTATACGTTTCTGGCGAAAGCTTGGTCGTATCCCCGGCTACGACACGGCCAAAATTCATTTTGTTGTCAATTCGTAACCGAAGCGGCGTTTTCCACTGCGGATTTGAAAGTTCGATGATCCACAGATCGCTTGATATTTCAGTCATAACCACGTCCTGCAATACATTACCTGTTTGAAGACCCGACGCTGTCAGCGCTGCCCTGCGGTTTAATCCGTCAAAGGATGGAGAAAAATTAATCCAAATGCCGCATGTGATAGCAATTGCTATCC